>JAFQGO010000131.1:0-4630 GCA_017398225.1 Oscillospiraceae bacterium
ACGCCAAAAGCCGTGCGGGATTTCCGCACGGCTTTGCTCATACCGGATTATTCTCTATAGTCAGCTCCCAATATTTTACCGTTCAATTTATCTACATAACAAACTATAGGTCCTAATAATCCGTCTTCAAACGTGTTGAAAGTGATTTTATATACAGCTCTTCCGACAGCTTTCCGCTTTTTTTCAAAGATTTTTATTGCCGGATCTTCATTAAACACTATCCCTTCAATCTTTGGGTTATCATAGTTTGTAATCGTTTTAACAGCTCTGCCGGACATATTCTTTTTAACAATTCCCACTGCCTCTTGTGAAGTTATTTCAACCGGCGCATACTTCTTACCCCATGTTGAAAATATAACAGGCTCATTATCATTCATTCTTCCGTGATCAACAACATATAGCACAGCAAAAATCACAGATATTAGCAACAATACCGCAACGACAATGAAAAGCGCTTTTTTCATTCACTTCACCTTTCTTTTCGATTGATTTGCACAAAAATATATGATTATACTAATGCTAAATCCTTGCTCTTTGAATATGCCGGATGGGTAAACAGCGTAATTTCATCTTTAGTCTCGATTTCTCGTTTGGTTAATTCTAATATCGTGTACGGGGCTTCTTGCCCGAGTGTTAAATCAACACAGTCTGAAAATGCAGAAAAAAGATGCAGACATATATCTTCATTCTTATTGTTTTTGTTGCTTTGATAAAGGAAAAGGTAAATTTTTTCATCCGGATTTCTTTCTGATGGAACAACAAGCAAGAAATCTGCATTGATGTTAGTGTAGCGTTGCGTATATACAGAGGTAACACTACTCTTGTTTTTGTCCCAACGATACATTTTTCCGGTGAATGATCTATCAAGGATGTATTCCAACTCCTTGAGCATAATTATACGGTCTTTGATTGTATATGGGGAATCGGAGGCTGTATTATATGTACCCTTGATAAAGCCATTTAAATCGGGGCTATCTTGAATATCGGAAAAGGTTATCTTTTTCTGTAAGATTTTTTTATAAACTTTCTTTTTTTGCGCTTCGTTATTAGCAGTAATTACCGGAGGTTCTTTTAAATGATCCAAGCCAAAAATATGAGTAAAAAGATAAGATCTGTTTGATAATACTGATATTTTCAGAACGGTCTTTCTTCCTAAAGTATATATATAATCATATTTCATTACGTTAGAAAAAGTAAGCGCAGCATTGTATAATATGTCTTCCATAAAGGACTCCTTGGTTACTAAAAAAGCCTTGTGAAAACTCACAAGGCCAGTTAGTCATATTTTTGTTCGGCTTTCACCTATTCGAGTCAGGGCTGATATGCAACCCTCATTAAGCTCCGGTATATATTCACTCGAATGAACATACCCTTCGTCGCTTAGCACAACACACCTGCATACGCTTCGTTGTGTGCCCGACAACTAATGCCATCTCCTCAACAAAATATATCTGTTGGTATTAATATTATATGTTATTTTTAAATTAATGACAATGGTAATTTTGAACAAAAATAAATTAACAAATCTATGCATTTTATACATAATACTTTTAATTTTGACTAAGCGACCGGTTTAGTATCAGAATTATACCCCCAGCACCTGTGCGATGGCATCAAGGTTGTGACGTACTGCGTTTATATATGCATCCTTGTCGTTGCCGTCCTCAGCACCTGAGGTGAGCGTGTCTATACTGACCGGAGTGCAGCCTGTAACCTTGCAGATTTCACGAACCGCATCGCTGTCAAAAAGACTTTTCTGAACAAGCAGATGTGAAAACTGCGTAGCACCCGGCACGGCAAAATATTCGTCCAAATCCGCATCGGACGGAATTGTGACGTAACCTATACCAAGCTCTTTTGTGAAATACTCAAGCGAATCGTGATACACGGTAACACTCCCGTCACCAAAGCCCTCCGCACGCGCTTTTGCTTCTGCAAGAAGCGAATTAAGCTTTTCTGTATATTCGGCGGCGTTTTTTTCATACACCGCGCTGTTTATCGGATCAAGACGTATAAGCGTTCGCTTTATCTTTTCGCACTGATTTATCGTGTTTTCAATATCCATCCAGTAATGTGAATTCTGAATCTCATCCTCATCACCGATTATATTGGGAACGTCCTCACCGCACTCCAGCGTCTCAAGCCTTGGAATACCCATTGACGTTTTTCCGACAAAGCTTTCCATTCCCATACCGCTTGCGATAAACAAGTCCGCCCCGGTCATTTTTTTAATATCATCCGGTGTAAGCTGGTAATTATGCAAGCATCCGATATCCGGGTCGATAAGGTTTACCATCGAAACACCCTCCGCGCCTTCAACAAGATTGAGCGTGGTAACATATACCGGATAAAACGACGTAACTATGCGAAACTCTTCCTCATCTTTTTTCTGCGGTGCTTTTTCCGTACAAGCGCAGAGAGAGAGCGAGAGACAAAAAGAAAGAAGTAAGCAAATAAGTTTTTTCATTATCAGAGAGACAAACCTTTCATATAATTTTTAAGCCATTCGGAAATCTCCGGATTCGCAAGTGCAAGCTGAATGGATGCTTCCATATATCCACAGATATTTCCGGAGTCAAAGCGCTCTCCTTCAAAATCAAGAGCGAGCATACGTTCCTTCCTGCAAAGAAGGTTCAGGGCATCGGTAAGCTGAATTTCACCGCCAAATCCCGGCTGCGCATTCTCAAGCAGCTCATATATTCCGCTCGTCAGCACATATCTGCCGAGTATTGCATAATTTGAGAGAAGCTTATCCGGAGTCGGCTTTTCTATGAGCTGATTGACATCAAAAAGGCGGTCTTCTATCTGCTTTACCCCCAACGTGCAATACTTTGAAATTTCCGAGGTCTCAACATATTTTACTCCGACACAGCTGCAGCCATACTTCTCCGCATTGTCTGCAAGCTGTTTTGTTACCGGAACATCACTCCGCATAATGTCATCGCCCAAAAGCACGGCAAACGGCTCGTCACCGGTAAATCCGCGCGCGTGCATTACGGCATGTCCAAGCCCACGAAGCTCTTTTTGACGGATAAACGTGATGTTTGCCATATCGGCGATCGCACGCAACTCACGGCGGAGCTCTGTTTTGCCCGACTTTTCAAGGCGATCCTCAAGCTCGGGTGAGTAGTCAAAATAATCCTCAATTGCGCTTTTGCCGCGGCTTGTGATAATGAGGATATCTTCGATCCCGGAGTCAACCGCTTCCTTAACTATGTAATGTATTGCCGGACGTCCTGCAATACATATCATTTCCTTTGGCACAGACTTTGCCGCCGGAAGCATTCTTGTTCCGAATCCCGCAGCAGGGATAACAGCCTTCTTTACCTTCATTTATTTTTCCTCCCAAACACTTTTTCCATAACCGAAAAGAGCGGAATACCGAGACCGTAACACGCGATAACCTCTCCGGCTCCAACGGTCATAATGTTATACCACAGCGGTACAGCCTCCGCCTCCGGCAATATTATATATGTAAGCATAATTCCGACAAGGACGGCGTTTGATATTACCGTCGGCAACGGAACAAGCCACTTTATACGTATTTTGCGTGTAAGAACAACAGCAATAAACGTTGCAAGCGTTCCGATAAGGACGTCCCACGGCAGCGTAACGCCCATAGTAACACCAACAAGGTTTGCGACAAAGCAACCCACGGTCAGCCCCCACACCGCCTCCGGCATAAAAAACGGCAGGATGCAGAGTGCTTCGCTCACTCGCACCTGAACAGGCCCGTAAGACAGCGCAGGAAACGCAAGAGTAAGAACGGCATACGCCGCCGCTATAAGCGAACAGCGCGCAAGATAAGAGGTTTTTTTCATGGTTATCCTCCAAACATTAATTTTATTTTCTTACTAATTATAACAAAGAGATATGTAAATTTCAAGTTAAATGAAAATTTTTCGATATAAAGAATGGATTACAGTGAAATATTCTCAACTGCAATCCATTCAATTTCAGAAAAATCAGCGCTGAATTATATTCTATTCGAGTGCATCCCTCTTATTTAACATAGTCTGCTACTCTTTTGATGAGCACTGCAACCTCAGCTCTTGTCGTGTAGTCTACAGGGGCAATCAGCCCGTTCTTTCCGTTGACGATTCCTGCGCCGATTAATGCCGAAACGGCGTCTTGTGCGTAAGCAGCAACAGAGGCAAAGTCTATGTATTGCGGTTCACTGTTCTCGCCGAACCCTACATTAAGGCTTTGCATAGCCCTATACACCATTACCATCATATCCTGTCGAGTAATTGTATTACGCGGAGCATAGCGGTTGTCTCCGATGCCGTTGACGATACC
Source organism: Oscillospiraceae bacterium (assembly GCA_017398225.1). Taxonomy (GTDB): domain Bacteria; phylum Bacillota; class Clostridia; order Oscillospirales; family JAAYXM01; genus SIG480. The sequence continues at coordinate 4,300 of JAFQGO010000131.1, forward strand.
CGTATTTCTCGCTATTGCAAGCTCAGATGCAAAGTAGTCATTTTCCGATACATCGTCAAAGTTCGTTATATCATCGCTTGTGAGGTTAAATACACGGACGAGCAGCAGCGCGAAATCCGCACGGGTGATGTTGGCGGCAGGGCTAAACGTGCTTGCGGTCGTGCCCTTTATTATTCCATCTGCCGCAAGCGCGTTTATTGCATCGGATGCCCATACGTGGTTAGACAGGTCAGTAAATTGCGATTTTTCCACCTCATCCGCCTCGTCTCCGCTCGGCACCTTCTCCTCGAGGAGAAGGCTATCGTCGTTGTTCTTTTCATCGGATTGGGTG
>JAFQGO010000132.1:0-3086 GCA_017398225.1 Oscillospiraceae bacterium
TCGTAGGTTATGTTTTATCGGGAAAGGCAACGTATAACGGACATCCCATTTCTGCAGGGCAGGGTTTTCTTTTTACGCCGAATGTTGCCGAAAATGTTTATCCGGACAAATCCAACCCACCGGAGCTTCTGTGGTTTACAAGCGCCGATTCCCGTTTCAATGAGCTCCTTCCGTATTACGGAGCCGACAGCAAAACAAAAATTTTCAACCACAACTCTCCCGCAGAGCTGCAGTATATAAAAGAGCTTGTTATTACGGAAAACAGAGCAACAATCAGCGACGGAAGAATGCTTGAGCTTTTTTTCTCTGTTTTTAAGTATCACTTAAACGAACAAAGCCACGTCTCTCCGAATCTTCCCGCCGCGCAGAGCTACATTGATTTTTCCGTAAATTACATCAAAACCCACTATAACAGCATAACGGTATCAAAGCTCACAGAGCTTGTTGGCGTAAGCCAGCCGTATCTCTATCGGATATTTAAAGAAGCCTTCGGAAAATCGCCGAAGGCCTTCATCACTGAATATCGCATAAATCAAGCAAAAAAGCTTCTTAAGGAAACAGACTTGACGGTATCGGCAGTGGCAGCTGCCGTAGGATATTCAGACAGCTTCGCATTTTCCAAAGCCTTCTCTTCAATTCAGAATATGTCACCGAGCGAATACAGATCTCTTCAAAGTTCAACGGCAAGCGCACCCATCTGACGCGCTTGCCGTTTTGTATATCAAATATTTACAAATGTTTCCCATCGGCCCAGATAACCGGAACGAAGCCTTTTGTTTCTATACTTTTTCTTGCTGCCATACACATAAGCGTGCTTACAAAACCTGCCTCCATAGTTGCCGTTGTGTCGTTTATGCCGTGCATCAGCTTCACAAAGTCAAACATAAGGCTTTCATCACCGTTAAAATGCCCAATATCATGATCAACTCTGTATGTTTCAGAAACACATGAATGATGCCTGAAAACATTTACTTCCTTTTTGTACCAGTCAAAATCAAGGGTTCCGGAATATCCGCTTATTCTGCCACCACGTGCACCTGCGCCTTTTCTTACGAAATGATTCTCAACATAGTTTGCGTGCATTCCACTTTCATAACGTATGAGGACACTTGCAGAGTCGTATGTCTTTATCTCCTTGGTAAAAGCGCAGGTGTCTCCCTTTGGATTGTCGTGTATGAAATTCCTTTGCATAAACGGGCTTTCCATACAGTTAAGCTGACGCTCACACGTCCGGCAAAGCTTTCCGTCCGGCATGTCACCGCCAAATACCTGCTGCGATGTCATTACCACAAGTTCCTGCGGCTTTACGCCTGCTATGCGGTTTATCCAGTCAAAATCATGGGTTGACTTTTCAAAAAACAATCCGGCAGGACCTGTTTTACAGTACCAGTTATGGAAATAAACACCGCCATAAGGCACATAGTTAAACGCCTGAATGTGCTCGGGAGTACCTATCCTTCCGCTATCTATAATCTCTTTGACGAGATTTAGCATCGGCGTTTCGCGGAGCGGAAATGAAATAATAACTTTCTTTTCCGACTTTTCATATGCCTCGCGGAGTTCGCAAAGCTCGTCCTCAAGATATGTAATCGGTTTCTCCAGAACCATCGGAATATTGCGTGCAAGCACTTTTTTTGCGAAGTAAACGTGTTCTTCACTTCTCGTTGCAATCAAAACGCCGTCAAGCCCACCGTTGTCCAGCATATCGTCTGCATCATCCCACACACGGATTTCACTCACATCCTCGCCGTCAGCAGCAAGGTCACGCAGCGCCCGCGGAGCGTCAATATCGTGCAACGCAACAATCTTAACGTTCATATTCATCCTCCGCAGGGTGGCCATAAGGCTTCTTGCCCTCACTCCGCAACCGATAATTCCTATATTTTTTCTGTCAAAATAATCATATGCAAGTTCGGAATCATAACCCATTTTTCATCTTTCCTTCTCTTTTTTCTTGTTATTCAAATTACTGTATGCTATAATGAACTCAAAATCAGTGATATTACTATTCAGCAATGGCTTCTATCATATCATCACCGGTTATAAACTCATATCCGTTTCTTTTGAGTATTTCACACATTTTATAGATCTTGTCGGCATACTCCGGCTGATATGCAAAATAATCAGGATAAAAATACTGCTCATGGAGACCGGAACCGATATAGTCTTTTCCGATAAGAGGTGCATACTCGTCCTCAAGTTCCGAAAGCCCGTAAAGATTTAGACAAGGACCATTACAAAGCCCCTTATAGTAAATGTCAAATTCCTTATCCCTGATTCCTGCAAGCTTATGTCTGACAGTTGCATATGTTTCCAGGTCAAGATGATTGTACGCGCAGATGGTTGTCTGATGCTCTATCATTCGCGTTTTCTTACGATAAAGCTTTGTTTCCGGCTTTCTGTTATGCAGAAGCCGCATCTTATACCATACCGGAAGCACATCCGGTTCTTCCTCGAACTCAAAGGCATCCCCCGCACTTGCATTAACAAGTTTTACACCGCAATCGCAAAGAGCACGCACTCCCTCTTTGCTTATTGGAAGAACATGCGGTACAACGACATACGAAATGGACTTATCTCCCGCGAAGCGGCGCACCTCTCCGAAAATGGCATCGCAATCCATCTTTACATCCTCATATTCTGCATTTACATACGGGAATGCAGGGTACTCCTGTTTTGCGTGAAAACCGAACTTAAGCCAGTCCGATGCCTCATCAAACTCTGACCTATACGCATCCGTGACATCTTTCAAAGTGAACTCACGACTTCCGTAAAAAAAGTCTGTTCTGTAAAACAGATTAAGCTGAACCGTCATTCCGTACTCATCGTGAGCGTTTTTCAGCATGCTGAAAAACGGATCATCAAACAGCGAAGCCGGTCTTTTTTGGGTGACATCCCGCAGACACCAGATAACATCGTCGATATAAAAATACGCTTTTTTCATTGTTATAACCATTCCTTTCACTGCGTTCAAGGCACAAAACAGTATGAAACTATTGTGCATCAACGCAGAATTTAATATAATTTTCTTATCTCAAAACAGATATACTACAAATCACGCGGAGGTGAGTGCGCCGTTTCTTAGA
>JAFQGO010000133.1:0-5037 GCA_017398225.1 Oscillospiraceae bacterium
AATTGTAAAAAATAACCTCGGAAGAAAGACGATAAAAACAATCACAAACCTCGATAACCCAATTATAGAAGAAATGCTGGTTGAAGAAATAGATCAAACGCGGGCGAGGCTCTTTGACAAAAACAGAGATGATACCGGCAGGACTGTGTACAGGGTGAAATTTCATACGTTTGAAGACGGGCTTCTCGGACCGATCGTCATCTATGTGGATAAAAAAACTGGCAGACTTGTTGCCGGTGAATACAGAGAATAATATATGAGTTTTGGCAGCTAAGAGGAAAAGAAGATGATGTAAAAACAAACATAGGTGCGGTTTTTCCGCACCTATGTTTGTTTTTACACAAGCACCGGCTGGTATTGCTTACCTTCAAGCGCGCATTTCAGCGTTTCCGGAATTTTTGTCATATCGGCAACGAGTGAGTTCGGCTTGCCGAGGCTGTCGTCCTGACCGTAAGGAACAAAGAAAATGTTCTTCACGGCAGCAAGTGTTCCTATGTTTTTCAGGTTGATGCCAAGTCCGTCGTTGGTGGAGATTGCGATAACGAGCGGGCGTGCGTTTCGCATATGCGCCTTTGCTGCCATAGTGACTGAGGTGTCGGTTATGCCGCAGGCAAGCTTTGCCGCGGTGTTTCCGGTGCACGGCGCTATAATCAGCGCATCAAGAAGCTTTTTGGGGCCAATCGGCTCGGCTTCCGGAATGGTTTTTATTATCGGAGCATCACAGATGTTTTCAAGCTTTTCGGCAAAGTCACGTGCTTTTCCAAAGCGTGTGTCGGTGCTGTATGCAGCGCCGGACATTATCGGAACGACGTTGTATCCTTCGCGGACGAGCTTTTCAATCTCGGGAATAACCTTTGCAAAGGTGCAGAACGAGCCGCACAGTGCAAAGCCTACGGTGAGTTTTGACAAGGTTTAATTCCCCCATTCGTCAAGGATGTTGTAAATGGTGTCGCGCATTGCCGCAGCGGCAGACATCGGCGCGCATTTGCCGGGCAGAGAGAGCGCCTGTACGGTATGGAGACCGAGCTGTCTTGCTGCGTTGAAATCAACTCCGCCCGGCTTTGAGGCAAGGTCGCATATGAATGCATCGCCCCGCACGTGAGAAAGAGCATCCTCATCGAGAACAAGCGCCGGTATGGTGTTGAAAATGATATCGTATTTTGAAAGAGAGTTCTTTATGCGCGAGGTTTCTATCGCTTCATATCCGTATGCATGTATCCAGGCAAGATCTCCGAATTTGCGCGCGGTTGCCGTGACCGTGGCGCCAATCCCGCGAAGATAATGGCAAAGGAGCTTTCCGATATGACCGAAGCCCAAAATAAGACATCTTTTGCGGTTGAGCGTGGTGTCAAGCTCGCGCATTGCGACCTCGATTGCGCCCTCTGCGGTCGGGATAGAGTTGAGCACGGTAAAATCCTCGCGCTCAAGATAATCGTAAAGCCTTATTCCGTTTCTGCCGGCTTTTGAGAAAAGCTCGTTGTCAACTCGCCCGGCGATAACGGTCTGTCCTGCGGAAAAGAGTGAAAATAAGTCATCAATATGGTATTGGTAGGCAGAAAGCGGGGTGTTCAAGCGGTTTACATCAGAACACACGGGAACCGGGAGAATGATGCAGTCAAACCTTTTGGAAAGGCCTGAAATATCTCCGCCGCAAAGAACGCTGTCTGAGAGCTTTGCTTTGTCGAGTGCGAAGGAATAAACCTTATGTCCGTCGTTTGCAAGAAGATTGCAAAGCTTTGCCTGACGCTCGTCGCCGCCCACAACTGCAAGCTTTAAGTTTTCTGTCATAATATAATCGTCCTTTCATAAAAGGAAACAAGCAGGTTTTGTTTACTTCTCTTTTCAATACCAGTATATTTAAAATACCGCAAAGAGGTTCCGCCGGCAGGTCTTTATTTTTCGTAACATTATGTTAATAAATCGAACTTTTATGGAAACGAAGAGAATTGACTCTGCATATTTTGAGATGTAAAATTGATTATATCCGGATAAAATGTAATAGCCTTTGAGCGTGGATATCTCAAAGGCACCGTTAATGCTATAAAATAACTAAGGAGTTGTTGTGCTTTGAAAAAGGTGTTTGTAAACGCAGAAAAAACAGTTAAAAAGGTTAATAATTTCTGGAATCACATACATTTTCACCCTACCGATGCAATTGAGGATACATGGGGACAGAAAATTCTTGATTCCGTAAGTGCCGATAAGGCAGCACGCACAGTAAGAATATATGCAATGCTTGAGGATATTGTTTCCGAGGGGAAAAACGGCGAGCTTGTGTATGATTTTTCCGATACCGATAAGAGAATTGATTATCTTGTTTCACGCGGGTTTAAGCTGCTTATCTGCATGAACTTCCTTCCGCAGGCAATAGCGAAGGATAAGGCGATGATTTCAAGACTTGTCCGATATAAAAACAAGCATCTTTGCACCTCTATCCCATCCGATTACAGACTCTGGCAGGAGGTTTGCGCAAAGTACGTTGAGCACCTCATTGAGCGCTATGGTGAGGAGCTTGTCACAAGCTGGTATTTCCACTGCTGGAACGAGCCGAATTCCCGTGCCTTCTGGATGAGCGATTGTGAGGAATGGGTAAAGCTTACTGATGAATACATAAAGCTTTATGACTTCTTTGCAGAAGGCATTAAAGGCGTTTGTGAAAAAATCCGTATCGGCGGCCCTGCTGCGGCATTCCGTCCGAGCAAGCTTGCCGACGCACCGAAAACGGATGAATACGGCCCGCTTGTAGACGCAGTCTTTATAAAAAAGTTTTTAACGCACGTTAAAAGCGGAACAAACCACGCAAACGGTAAGATCGGAACGGCATTTGACTTCTATTCCGTCCATACATACGGATATCTTACCGAAAGCATAAATAAAAACACGCTTGACCACACCTATTGTACCGATATGCTCAAAAACTACAGACGTATGGCGGATGACTGCGGATTTGAGGGCATAGAGATGATATCGGATGAATGGGAAATTTCCGGCGGAGGCTTTGCCGGTATATCAGACTATCCGTTCCTTGAGTACCGCAACGGAGAAATTTTGGCTGCACATTACTTTGCATTTGTTGAAGATATAATAAAAGAAGATATTTCTCTCTCAAAGCTTATGATTTGTCTGTCAGGACAGCACAATCTGCCCGGAGATTTTGTCGGCACGCGTACATTCGCAACACGAAGCGGATTTAAAACGCCGATTTACAACGCATATGCTCTTTCTGCCATGCTTGGTGAAAGCATTCTTGAAAGCGAGACGGATGAGAAGCTCGGAGTTATCCCGACTCTTTGCGAAAACGGCGATGTTGCGGTTGCAATTTTCAACTATTCAAAAAATCTCTTAAAGCGAAACGGAACGCTGAACACACGTGTTGAGATTAAGCTTCCGGAGGGCGAATACACGGTCACTCACTACCGCCTTGATAAGGAAAACTGCAATTCCTACACTGCGTGGAAGGAGCTTGGACGTCCGGAACACTGCTCGCAAAACGAAGCAGAGGTTGTAAATCAGGCAAGCATCCTGAAGCCCTGGTACGAGGATGAGGAATTTAGTGGCAGCGAATTTTCTCTCGATATGCAGCTTCCCGATTATTCAATTTCGCTTTTAAAGTTTAAGAAAAAATAAATAACGTTCGTGATTTATGTAGCGCTCTTTTCGATATTGGAATATTCGGAAAGAGCGCAAAAAGGTTACCGCCCGACGGATTTCCCGTAAGGCGGTATGTTAATGCTCTTTTTTATGCGGGGAGAAGCTCGAGAACGGATCAATTTTCTTTTGGTATGGCATTCTGTGCAATCCACCAATCCTTGGCGTCTTCCCGTGCTCTTTTCGGTAGTGTTCCTGAATGTTTTTTATATGATCTTTCCATATGTGACTGATTGCTGAAGCCGCATACATCGGAGATATATGACATCGAAAAAGTTGTATTTACCATAAGGGAATGGCAAGCATGCAGGCGTATTATCTGAAGATAAGAGCTGAAGGTTATCCCAAGAAATTTTTTAAAGGAAGAGAAAAAAACGGTATGGCCTATTGCAAACATCTTCAGAATATCATCAATGAGAATCTTTTCCTGATAATGCTCGTTGACATATTTTATCACTGAGAGTACCGGGGTGATTTTTGCGTGCCACAGAGGCTCGGTTTTTGCAAGCTCTTTGCCTGTGGAGATAAGCTCGGGGAGCAGAAAGATATCCTCAAGGGTTTTCCTGATAGCCGTTATATCAGCGTTATGTGTAGTGGATAACGCGAAAAGCTGGGAAAGAAGGTTTTGGGCAAGCATCTGTGAGGCTCTGCTGAGCGAGAAAACACGGAGCGTATCATTGTTTTTTTGTGTAAACGTTTGTGCAAAAAGATGATTTTTTGCATTGAGATACTCATCGGATTTGGTTTTAAGGAAAATGTCATAAGCTACATTCGCAGCAAAAACGTGAGCATATGTTTCTTTTGTATAAACTGTGTGTACCACACCTGCCGGGATAACCGCAAGAGTCCCTTTTGTAAACTTACAGATTTCGCCGTTTATCGATATTGAAAATTCTCCATCGATACAGTACCAGAGCTGAGGAAAGTCGTGAAAGTGTTCGGCGTTGACTGTTTTATAGGGATAATGCTCCATTTGGATGAATATCGGATTTTGTGATAAGTGTCTGCGTACCGCGAAATTGTAACGGGATAGCTTGTTTTTATGAGCTTCCATAAAATCATCTCCGATTATTGTTCTATCTATATTCTATCTATGAAAAAGAGTTTTGTCAACAACAAAAAGGAGAAGGAGAAGAATTCCTTGATTTACCAAAAAAATGCGTAGGATTGTGCAACACTTCTAAAAATTGAAATGTTATAATTGTTTTAAGATTAGGGGGAAGCAAAAAGACAGATGACACCAAAGGGATATCCCTTTGGTATTGTACCTGGGTACAATACCAAACAACTTTAAACGGAGGTATTTAATAATGTCAGCTACAGTAAAATTTGATTTATCAAAGCGCGGAGGAAGCTTTAAGCTCTTAAACGCAACAAACGGAGGCCCCT
>JAFQGO010000134.1:0-2698 GCA_017398225.1 Oscillospiraceae bacterium
CAGAAAACTTTACGGATGTTTCGGCAAATGACTACTTTGCATCTGAGCTTGCAATTGCACGCAATACAGGTCTTGTCAACGGCATCGGTGATAACAAGTACGCCCCGCGCAATACTATTACCCGTCAGGATATGATGGTAATCATCTACCGCGCGTTAAATAGCCTTCCCCTTGAGGGGAAGGTGGCGCCGCAGGCGACGGATGAGGTGTTATCGCAATACCCCGACTTTGACATCGTAGCAGATTACGCAAAGGAAGCAGTCTCCGCGCTCATCGGTGCAGGTCTTGTTAACGGCAAGAACAATCTCATCGCTCCAACGGATTATACAACAAGAGCGGAGGTTGCGGTGCTGATAAAGAGAATATTGGATTATACGAAACAAACTTTGGAGAAATAGAATAAAAATGATTAATATTGGAATAATCGGATGCGGAAAGATGGCAGGCGCGCATATAGCTGCGCTTGCCCACATCCCGACGGCACGCGTCACGGCTGTTTGTGACGTTGATGAAGCAAAAAGAAATGAGCTTGCAGAAAAAACGGGTGCCCGTGCATATATGAGCTATGTCGAAATGACAGAGAAAGAAGCCTTGCAGCTCGTTATGATATGTCTTCCGCCGGGAATGCACGGCGTGTGTGCGCGTCACTGCGCTGAAAAGGGAATTAACATTTTCCTTGAAAAGCCGATGGGAATTGACTCCGGAGACTGCCGCGCCATGATAGAAGAATGTAAAAAGTATGGCGTTATGCTTTGGGTTGGACATATGCAGTGTTATTCAATCGAGAATTGTATAGTAAAAGAGTTGATTGGCTCGGGCAAGTATGGAAAGTTGGTCGCAATCAACGAATTTAGATGCTGTGAGTATCCAAAGGAAACCTCACCCAAGTGGATTATGGACAGGAAAATTGCCGGTGGCGGGATGCTTTTTAACCTCGGCTCGCACACGATTGATATGGCACAGTTTCTGGGTGGTAGCCGTGTTGATGCTGCAGCGTGCAGTGCGAATTTTCTCGAGAACGGAACAGAGAATATGGCATCCGGATTCCTGAAGCTTGAAAACGGCGTTGCGGTAACGTTTAATCTTATCGGAAGCTGTAAGCACCGCAAATATCAGATAGAGCTTTACTTAACCGAAGGTCAAATCCGTATCATCCCGTGGGAAAGGGTAGAAGCCTGCGGCAAAGACGGAATTTTCAAAACTGTGGCAAGCACGAAGGAAATTTACGAAAACGATGAAAAAGGATGGCAGTATTACCAGCTGTGTGATGTTGTCAAAGGTGCAGAGACTGGAACGGCAAAAGTGCCGGGGGAATACGGTCTCGCGATAATTGAATGTCTTGAAGCACTCTACCGCTCTGCGGGGAGAAAATAGAATAGGAGGTACGTTATGAAAAAGTTTGTTGCGATTGCATTGTTGTTTTGTATGATGTTTGCGCTTTCAGCGTGCGGCGGAGGACGGACAGAGGTTGTGTCCGACACTCTTGCCGGTGCGGATATAGAGGTTGTTGTTCCGTCATCACCAAACTGGCCTTTCCGGGATGACTGGAAGGTTCTCGATTATGTGAGGGAGGCAACACAGGCGAATATCGATTTTGTTGCTTATCCCAGTTCGGATTATACAACAAAGGTATCACTTATTATGGCGGCACCGGAAAGTGTTCCGGATCTTATGTGTATGCCGAGTATGGATTTTGTAAGCAAGTATGTTTCTCAGGGTGCTTTTGTGGCGATTGATGATTATGAGGATAAAATGCCCAACTACACAAAATTCTGGAACTCACTTCCGGAAAAAGAAGCGGAAGATATGAAGCGTATTCGCCGCTCTGCCGATGGGAAAACATATTATCCGCAGGTTTACGGACGCCAGAATACAATAAATCTTCGCTCGTGGCTTTATCGTGAGGATGTTTTCAAAAAACACAATCTCAAAACACCCGAAACGCTTCCGGAGCTTTATGAAACCGCAAAGAAATTAAAGGAGCTTTATCCTGACAGCTATCCGGTCTGCATCCGCGGGTTTTTCAATAACGGCGTTGATCTTATCGGCGCACAATGGAGTCCGTATTTTGCCTATGGGGCATATTACGATTTTAACACCGATACGTGGCATTTCGGCGCTCGAGAGGATACAATGCGCGAGATGATAGAATATTTTAAAAAGCTCAGTGATGAGAAGCTTATTCCGCCAAGCTATATCACAATGAGTGCAAGTGAGTGGTCCGAGCTTGTTCATACCGACAGGACGTTTATGTTCCCGCAATATCAGGTGCAGATTGATATCCTGAACACTGAAAGCAGAAAGAATAATTCGGAGTTTACTATGGCACCTATGATGCCGCCGCGCGCAGACACGGAGAAGGGGCAGAACAAACTTGCAAAGTGGAATGTAGATCCGTGCGGTTATGTTGTTTGCAACAGCGGAAACGAAAAGCGTATTTCAAACGCCTTCGCACTTCTTGATTGGTTCTATTCCGACGAAGCCTGCGAGCTCCTTTCGTGGGGAAAAGAAGGAGAAACGTATGAGGTTCGCAACGGTGAGAAGAAGTATCTCCTCGGAAATGAGGCAAATGTGCAGAGCGCTTATGGTATTCAGACGAATAGCTTTGTTGTCCGCATCGAGCAGGATGCCGTTATGGAAAGCTTTTCAGAGGAACAGCGTGAAAGCACGGCGATTATTGCAGAGTATATCGAGGAAG
>JAFQGO010000135.1:0-4673 GCA_017398225.1 Oscillospiraceae bacterium
CACCGTCATCAAGCTTTGAGGAAAAGATGTTCCATATCATCCGTGCATTCCACGTTGCAGGACGGTGTACAGACTGCGGAGAATGTTCACGCGTATGCCCGCAGAACATACCGCTTCATTTGCTCAATCGTAAGTTTATAAAGGATATAAACTGCTTCTACGGCGAATATCAGGCAGGTGCTGAGGTCGGCTCACGTGCACCGCTTGTTGATTACACAACAGACGATATTGAGCCGTGTGACGTTTTTAACGGGAGGGATACAGATGCGTAAATGCGCTTTAGAAAAAATCAATTCCGTTTTTAAAGAAATTGCAAAATCAATGACTCTTTATCTTCCCGTTGACGGAAGCGACGGAAAAGCCGCTTTCACAAAGTGGGAAAACGGCATGGAGTGGTCCGATGCTCTGAATACAACAAAAAGCCCGAAGGACTTTTTCTTCCCGCAGAGCGAAGACCTTATGAAGTTCAAAACCGAAGGCAAGAACATTGAAATCATCGACACAAGAGATGAAAAAGAGGATTTTGCTGTGTTCGGCGTTCGCGCGTGCGATGCAAGAAGCTTTGATATACTCGACCGCGTTTTCCTCACCGAACCTTATGACAGCTTTTATGCTTCCCGCCGCGAGCACGGAATCATAATTTCAGTAGCCTGCAATAAGCCGTCCGAAACCTGCTTCTGCACGGCTTTCGGAATTTCGCCCGCGGAACCGGGCGGAGATATAACCGCATGGAAGGACGAAGAGAATCTTTACCTTTATGCCAACACCGAAAAAGGCGAGGCGTTGCTCGAGAAGCTTGAAGCTGTTACGGAAGATTGCACCGACGACAGCGCAGATACGATAAAAGAAAGCATAAAGAAAATCGCAGAAAAGCTTCCGCTCGGGAGCCTTTCGACAGATTCGTTCGGCGGCGGAAAAACAGACGAGTTTTTCAACGCACCGGAGTGGAGCGAGCTTTCCGAAGCTTGCCTCGGTTGCGGAACATGTACTTTTGTATGCCCCACCTGCCAATGCTATGACATCAAGGATTTCAAAACCGGAAACGGCGTAATCCGTTACAGATGCTGGGATTCGTGTATGTATTCCGAGTTTACCAAAATGGCACACGGAAATAACAGGCTTTCCCAAAAGGAACGCTTCCGTCAGAGATTTATGCACAAGCTTGTATATTTCCCCGAAAACAATGACGGTATCTTCGGATGCGTCGGTTGCGGAAGATGTGTTTCAAGATGTCCCATTTCAATGAACATAGTCAAAGTTATAAAAAAACTCGGAGGTAACAAAAATGAACAGTGACGCATTAATTCCAAAAATCGGCGTTATCACCGATGTACGCATAGACACTCCCGATATCAAAACCTTCCGGGTTGTTACTCCTGACGGAAAAAAAGCGTTTGACCACCGCCCAGGCCAGTGTGCTATGCTCTCCGTTCCCGGAGTCGGCGAGGCTATGTTCTCCATAACGTCCTCACCCACAAACGAAGAATATATGGAGTTTTCAATCAAAAAGTGCGGATGCGTTACGGAATGGCTTCACAGCGCAGAAGTCGGTCAGCAGATAACAATCCGCGGCCCTTACGGCAAACCGTTCCCTGTTGATGACGTATTTGCCGGAAAGAATCTGCTCTTCATCGCCGGCGGCGTAGGTCTTGCGCCTCTGCGCTCGGTAATAAACTACTGCCGCCACTACCGCGACCGCTACGGCGATATTGACATCGTTTACGGTGCGCGCGGACGCGAGGATTTGCTTGACTACAATGAAATTATCGAAGAATGGTCAAACGATGCAGGTGTTAACGTTCACCTCACCATAGACAACCCGCAGGAGGGTTGGGACGGACACGTCGGATTTGTTCCGAATTATGTGAAGGAGCTTAACTTCACAACTGACAAAACCGCTGTACTGTGCGGACCACCGATTATGATTAAGTTCACGCTTGACGGACTTTGCTCCCTCGGCTTTGACAAAACCCAGATATATACAACACTTGAGCTGCGTATGAAATGCGGAGTAGGAAAATGCGGAAGATGCAATGTAGGTTCAAAATACGTCTGCAAGGACGGACCTGTTTTCCGCTGTGACGAGCTTGATGAGCTTCCGTCGGAATATTAAAAGCATACAGTTTTGAGATAGAAAGATAAGGGTGACAAACATGGAAAATTTTGTTGATGTTTTTATATTTGGCAAAAAGTATTCCGTTCCCGGGAATCTGACGATTATGACCGCAATGGAATATGCCGGATATCAGCTTGTGCGCGGATGCGGCTGCCGCAACGGCTTCTGCGGTGCGTGCGCTACGATTTACCGCATCAAGGGCGATCGCGAGCTGAAGGCTTGTCTTGCCTGCCAGACGCAGGTTGAAAATAATATGTACATAGCAACTCTCCCGTTCTTCCCGCTTGTAAAGCAAGGCTATGATATTGAAAAAATCCCCACAGATCAATCAATAATGATGCAGCTTTATCCGGAAATTTACGCCTGCATCGGTTGCAATGCCTGCACAAAGAGCTGTACGCAGGAGCTTAATGTTATGCAGTATATTGCTTATGCACAGCGCGGTGATTTTGAAAAATGCGCTGAGGAGTCTTTTGACTGTGTAATGTGCGGCGTATGTTCATCCAGATGCCCCGCCGGAATTTCCCATCCTCAGGTTGCAATGCTCGCTAGGAGAATCAACGGCAAATACCTCGCCCCCGGTTGCGGTCATCTCGAGGACCGAGTTAAGGAAATCAAAAACGGCGATTTCAAGGACCTGATTGAAGCTCTTATGCAAAAGCCAATTGAAGAAATAAAAGAGCTTTACAACAACCGCGAAATCGAAGAATAAGGAGGGTGAGCAGAATGTATCCTGATAACTTGAAAAAATCACTTGCCGCCGTTGAAGCTGCAAGAGAAAAGAATATCGCACTCGAACCTGAGCGTATGACCGCAAAGCAGAAGGAAGACCTTCTTTCCACCTACCATCCCGATTACAGAAAGGACGAATTCGTCACTCTTACCGTCGGTCCGAACAAAGGCGAGAAGGTTCCCACGGAGCTTGCAGAAATTCTTCAGGCGCACAGCCGCATTTCCTCAAAGGATATAAACCTTGAAAAGCCGGATTATGAAACCGACGTCCTTATCATAGGCGGTGGCGGAGCCGGAGCATCTGCCGCAATTGAAGCACACAAAGCAGGTGCTGACGTTATGATCGTCACAAAGCTCCGCATCGGCGATGCCAATACAATGATGGCAGAAGGCGGAATTCAGGCGGCAGACAAACCAAACGACTCCCCCGCAATTCACTTTGTTGACGCATTCGGCGGCGGACACTTTGCCGCAAAACGTGAGCTTCTTTCAAAGCTCGTCTGCGAAGCACCGGAGGCCATTGCATGGCTTTCCGATCTCGGAGTTGAGTTTGACAAGGAAGCAGACGGAACCATGATTACAACTCACGGCGGCGGAACTTCACGCAAGCGCATGCACGCAGCGAAGGACTATTCCGGTGCGGAAATCATGCGCACCCTGCGTGATGAGGTTCTGAACCGACAGATTCCGGTAATTGACTTTACCGCCGCAATTGAGCTTATTTTAGACACCAACAGCAATGCTGCAGGCGCCGTGCTTATGAATATGGAAACGAAGGAGCTTCTTGTTGCCAAAGCAAAGACGGTGATAATCGCAACCGGCGGAGCCGGAAGAATGCACTATCAGGGCTTCCCGACCTCAAACCACTACGGCGCAACGGCAGACGGACTTGTTCTCGGATACCGCGCAGGTGCAAAGCTTCTTTACGCAGACACACTCCAGTATCATCCCACGGGCGTTGCATATCCCGAGCAGATTTTCGGCGCGCTCGTTACGGAAAAGGTTCGCTCTCTCGGTGCAAAGCTTGTTAACGTAAACGGTGAGGTTTTTATGCATCCGCTTGAAACCCGTGATGTTGCGGCAGCTTCTATCATCCGCGAATGCTCAGACCGCAACAACGGCATTGACACAGGGCGCGGTAAAGGCATTTGGCTTGACACTCCGATGATTGAAAAAATAGGCGGCGAAGGGACGATCGAAGCCCGCATTCCTGCAATGATGAGGATGTTTGCAAAGTACGGCATTGATATACGCAAGGAGCCTATTCTTGTGTTCCCGACTCTGCACTACCAGAACGGTGGACTCGACATCACGCCTGACTGCATGACAACGAATATCAACAACCTCTTTGCCGCAGGCGAGGTTGTCGGCGGGATTCATGGCAGAAACCGCCTTATGGGTAATTCTCTTCTTGATATCATTGTTTTCGGCCGCAGTGCCGGTCAGAGTGCGGCAAAAGCCGCGAAGGAAGCAAAGCCCGGAAAGCTTACGCTTGCGCATATCGAAAAGTTTGCTCAGGAGCTTGACTCTGCGGGTATCTTCACCGATACCGTCTCTCCCAAGCTTTTACCGAATTATACAATGCAGGAAAATATATAAGCTCTTTGACGGATATATAGAACAGGGACTGTAAAAACACTTTGGAACACAAAAAGGCTATATAATTCAAGTGATTGGCGGTTATCTGCCCAAATATTATTTTCCATATTCCACTTAAAATTCACTTGCAAAAAGCGTGTTTTCAGGCTGAAGTCAGTTTGAAAACACGCTTTTTAATAATATTATATTTTTTGTATTACAAAATATCATCCGGAGCGGAGATGCC
>JAFQGO010000136.1:0-3619 GCA_017398225.1 Oscillospiraceae bacterium
CCGGTACATCGAACAACGATGAAGACCGTTGGTTCGTAGGCTACACCCCTGATTATGTCGGGGCGGTCTGGTTTGGTTAAGACACCCCGAAGTATATTTCCAAATCGCTTTCACCCGCGCTAACGACATGGGAGAACGTTATGAATGAAATACACAAGGGGCTTCCGGCGAAAAGCTTCCGGAAGAACGATGACTTTAAATACGTAAACGTTTGTTCGGTGAGCGGAAATCTCGCAACGGAAACTTGCAAGCTCGATCCGCGCGGCAGCCGAATTGTTGCCGGATATTTCCACAAGGATGATGTTCCGAAAAAAGCGTGTGATGCACATATCCTTGTCGACATTGATACCACAACAAATATGCTTGCATCAGAATTTTGTCCTTCCGAAAGCAGAAAAACCGTGGCGTTTATGAACATCCAGCGTACTTTTCCCATTACGGGAATAATTGTTCCGGATGAACAGTATGTATTCCATGAAAACGAACCGCCAAGCGGTCAGTTCTATTTCTCAAGCGGTGTCGAAAAGCCTATGAATTCGGTTTGCACAGCACATACTTATACCCCGCCTGTGATTGATGTTCCGGAAAACGACAGTGATATTCCCGATAACGTTGAAAATCCGGAAGGCGGAGAGATATCGCCCGACGAGCAAGAAAATACCGGAATATCCGACGAAGATTTTGATGTCGATAATCCCACAGATAACAACACGGTTGCTCCTGAAAACGAGCAGCAATCACAGACAGAATAAAAACGGAGTTACACTACTATAATATGGATAGATTTAATTTTTGCGTACCTACTCTTTTCGGACTTGAAGGAATAGCCTCAAAAGAACTCACAAAGCTTGGACTTTCCGATGTCCGTGCTGAAAACGGAAGGGTTACCTTCAACGGAACACTGCAGGATATGGCTCTTGCAAATATCTGGTTGCGTACAGGAGAACGTGTTCTTCTTACATTAGGTTCTTTCCGCGCCACTACCTTCACCGAGCTTTTTGAAGGCGTGAAAGCGCTTCCGTGGGAACTTTTTATTCCAAAAGACGGTGCTTTCCCCGTAAAGGGACACAGCCTAAAATCCAAACTTTTTTCTGTTCCCGATTGCCAGAGCATAATAAAAAAAGCAGTTGTTGAGCGTCTCCGGCAAAAATATTCACTTTCCTGGTTTGAAGAAACCGGAAGCAAGTATCAGATACAGTTTTCAATAATGAATGATACAGCAACGTTATATCTTGATACAACAGGTGCCGGACTTCACAAGCGCGGATACCGCGCTGTTGCCGGTGCTGCACCTCTCCGCGAGACTCTTGCCGCGGCAATGGTTCAGCTTTCAAAATACCGTGGACGCGAGTTCTTCTGTGACCCATTCTGCGGTTCCGGAACCATACTTATAGAAGCGGCAATGATTGCCGAAAACCGCGCTCCCGGTCTTTTGCGCCGCTTTTCAGCAGAAAGCTGGGGAATCTCACCACGAGAACATTGGCACTCTCTTCGTGAGAGTGCGAAAAGCAAGATGTTTTCACGCGATTTCGAGCTTTGGGGAGGAGATATTGATGAAGCTGCCGTTTCCCTTGCAAAAGCAAATGCAAAAAAAGCCGGTGTTGATAAATTTATAACCTTTGAAACATCTGATGCGCGCAACTTCAAACCAAGACATAATAAGGGAATACTCGTTTCCAATCCGCCATACGGTGAGCGTCTTCTGGAACAGCGTGATGCAGAGCGCATTTACAAAGATTTTGGTAATGCTATGAAAGCTTTCCCTGATTTCTCTTCTTATGTAATTACTTCTCATCCCGAATTTGAACATTTCTATGGTAAAAAAGCAGTAAAACGTCGTAAATTGTACAATGGTATGATAAAATGCGAATTTTACATGTACTTTTAAATTTTAACTTTTTGTAAAACAAGCGTTTTTACGCGATATCGAGAGATTTACGTAGTGCGAAGGAGATTACGTGAGCTATTTCGATATATTCACGTTTTTTCGCTTTTTTTGCCAATTTTTAAAAGATCGGCAACTTGCGGAAATTCACAGGTTGTTCTATTATATCATTATAAGAATTAGCACTCACACTCAAAGAGTGCTAAATATATGAGCAAACTATTTAAGGAGGACATAATAATGAAACTCAAACCACTTGCAGATCGGGTAGTTCTCAAAATGGTAGAAGCCGAAGAGACTACAAAGAGCGGCATCATCCTTACAGCTGCAGCTCAGGAGAAGCCTCAGGTTGCTGAGGTGCTTGCAGTCGGCCCCGGCGGCAATGTTGACGGCAAAGACGTTGTTATGCACGTCAAGGTCGGTGACAAGGTCATTACAAGCAAGTATTCCGGTACAGAAGTCAAGATTGACGGTGAGGAGCTTATCATAGTCCGTCAGAATGACATTTTGGCTGTTGTCGAATAATTATTTTCTTATTTTATTGTAAAGGTAGGATTTTAAAATGTCTAAAGAAATTCTTTTTTCAGAAGATGCACGCCACGCTTTAGAGCGCGGTATCAATAAGCTTGCAGACACCGTTAAGGTTACACTCGGACCAAAGGGACGCAACGTTGTTCTCGACAAAAAGTTCGGCGCTCCGCTTATCACAAACGACGGTGTTACAATTGCAAAGGAAATCGAACTTGACGACCCGTTTGAAAACATGGGCGCACAGCTTGTTAAAGAAGTTTCCACAAAGACTAACGATATCGCAGGTGACGGTACCACAACCGCTACCCTTCTTGCTCAGGCTATCATCCGTGAGGGCATGAAAAACGTCACTGCCGGCGCAAATCCGATGATTATGAGAAACGGTATCAACAAAGCTGTTTCTGCCGCTGTTGAGGCTGTTAAAGCTGCGTCACAGAAGGTTAACGGATATGAGGATATTTCCCGTGTTGCTGCTGTTTCTTCTGCAAATGAAATGATCGGTACTCTTATTGCTGACGCAATGGAAAAGGTATCTGCAGACGGCGTTATCACCGTTGAAGAGTCTAAGACTGCAGAAACCTACAGCGAAATCGTTGAAGGCATGCAGTTTGACCGCGGCTACATTTCTCCGTACATGGTTACAGATACAGATAAGATGGAAGCTGTTATTGATGACGCTTGTGTTCTTATCACAGATAAGAAGATTTCCAACATCCAGGAAATTCTCCCGCTTCTTGAGCAGATTGTTCAGGCAGGCAAAAAGCTCGTTATCATCGCTGAGGATATTGAAGGCGAAGCTTTGGCAACACTTCTCGTCAACAAGCTCCGCGGCACCTTCACATGCGTAGGTATTAAGGCTCCGGGCTTTGGTGACAGACGTAAGGAAATGCTTAAAGACATCGCAATTCTCACCGGTGGTCAGGTAGTTTCCGACGAGCTTGGTATGGATCTTAAGGAAACAACCTTCGATATGCTCGGCCATGCACGTCAAATTAAGGTCCAGAAGGAAAATACAATCATCGTTGACGGTGCAGGCGATCCCTCCGAGATTAAAGCCCGCGTAGGTCAGATCCGCGCTCAGATTGAAGCATCCACTTCTGACTTTGACCGCGAAAAGCTTCAGGAGCGTCTTGCAAAGCTTTCCGGCGGCGTAGCAGTTATCAAGGTTGGTGCTGCAACAGAAGTTGAGATGAAGGAAAAGAA
>JAFQGO010000137.1:0-18189 GCA_017398225.1 Oscillospiraceae bacterium
CGAGAACAACCTTAATGAGGTTTTTCTGAGTGCAGACCGCATAAAGTCCGAGGACGAGAAGCAGGACTGCAACAACGTAGTTTACAATAATCATTATTCTGCATCCTCCTCTTCTTCATCATCTGCTCCCGGAGCAAGAAGGCTCATCATAAGGAGAAGGAGAAATCCTACGCCTGTAAGAACCTTGAAGCCTACCGAATAGCCCATAAATGTGATTGTACCTGCGCTGATGAGGTCGCCGACCGCACCGTTGTCAAAGAAGATATTACGGCAGAAGTTTGCGCCGAGGAATATACCGCAAAGACCGAGAATAACATACAGCGTTGCGCCGCAAGCCTCACCGACGCGGAGAACCTCCGTGTTGATTGCCTGCTTTGCAGTATTATAGCCATATGCAAGATAAAGAAGCACAGCAGCCGCAGCAACCATAACGCCGCCCTGGAATCCACCGCCCGGGCTAACGGTTCCGAAAAGGATGATGTAGATACCGAACACAACCGCAAACGGGAGCATCATATCCGCGCCGCATTTCATGATTACGTTCTTTTCCGAAATTCCGTTTTTAAACTTCATTATTCTTCATCCTCCTTTTTCTTATGTGACTTTGCAAGGATGACGAAGGCACCTGCGATTGAGGTGAGAAGAATGAACGACTCACCGAGCGTATCAAAACCGCGGAAGTCAAAAACAACTGCCGCAACGTTGTTTGCCGCCATTGTCTTTTCAAGGTTCTGCTTTACGATGATATCCGCAACTCCATCAGGGTTTTCAGTGCTGTAGTCTGCGGGATTATTATAGAGGTCAACAACGTTTACGTCGCTTCCGTCATATGCCTTGGGAATAGACGTGTAAGCATAAATCACAGAGTAAAGACCTGCCGCAAGGATTACCGCAAGAGAGATAGCTGCAACGATTTTTTTTGCTTTCATTTCTCTTCATCCCCCTTGCTTGTTGTTTTCTTAACCGCGATAACAAAAATCGTGGTTGCAAGCACCGCGCCGACAGCCGCTTCCGCTATTGCAACGTCAGGTGCGTGAAGAAGGATAAATTCAAGAGCCATAAATGCACCGGTAACACCAAGCGCAATTACGGAAGAGAGCACCTTCTTTGAGAATACCGCGTATGCTGCGGAAACAAGAACGCCCACCAGTACAAGTGCGTTGAGAATAAATACGAGATCAATCTGCATTTTCCAAATCCTCCCCATACTTGTCACAAGTCATTTCCTTTTCCGGACGGAGTCCGCGGCGATATGCCGCCTTTGCAATTGCGTGTCCCGATATCGGGTTTGTGATTATGTAAAACACACCGAGAACGGCAAGCTTTACAGCCATTGCAATGTCCGGAGTTTCAAATACAAACAGTACATAGAGAATACCGCCGAGGATAACACCGAGAACGCCGAAGGTGGAGATGTTTGTGCTCGACTGCATTCTGCAGAACGAATCGGGCATACGAAGCATTCCGACAACACCCGCAAGAGCGAAGAGAACGCTGATGCCGATTAAAACGTAAATTGCATAAATCATAATCTGCCCTCCAGGTAACGCGATACCATAACGGAGCTGATAAAGCCAAGAACCGCTGTAACCATCGCGATGTCAAGATAAATGCTTCTGCCGCTGTGCAGAGCAAAGAGGATGAGCGCCATATCCGAGAGAATGTCGATGCTGTCAGCGGAAATCGCACGGTCAACAACACTCGGTCCCTTAATCAAACGGTAGCAAAGGCAGAGGGCGAGAACGATAAAGCAAATTGCAAAAAATACTAAAACGTCCATTATTCCCAAATCCTCCTTATCCATTTTTCCATTGTACCCTTGATGCCGTCGCCTGCTTCCTTGATATCGGAGGTTGCGACGTCAATCCAGTGGATATAGTAATAAGTTTTATCTCCCGCTTCCGCGATATCCATTGTGATGGTACCGGGGGTAAGCGTGATTGAGTTTGCGAGCATACTCTGTGCATACTCGCTCTTGAGATCGGTTTCGATTTTAACGATACCGGGGTTAATCTTCTTAAATCCGAATGCACGGAGAGCAACGTCAACATTCGCCATAGTAAGCTCCCACATAAAGATTATAAGGCAATAAAACACCCAGATAACAAACCGAACGGGGTTAAAGAGGAAGAATGCCTTTTCATGGATGAAGAAGCGTGCAGAAAACAAAGCAGTAATTGCGCTTACAAGTGCGCCTGCAATAAGAATCTGCGCGGATGCTCCGCCCGTGAAGATTGACACTATCTGTCCCGTTATCAACAGCCAGAATATGTAACATACAATCGCTGTTGACAAAAACGCTGAAAATTTTGTCTTTTTCAAAGGAACATCACCAACTTACTTTTTGATTTTTTCGGCTATCTTTTCCGACAGCCAGGTGCAAAACTCCGGTGCGCCCTCTCCCGTTTTTGTAGAGACCGGGAACACATGAGCCTTTGCGTTTAAATCCGAAACGTTGCGGCGGACTCTTTCTTCGTCAAACTCAAAATACGGCATCATATCGTATTTGTTAATGACGAGAGCATCGGTTGTCGCAAACATAAGCGGATATTTTTCCACCTTATCGTCTCCCTCCGGAACACTGAGGATTGCAACACGCATATCCTCGCCGATGTTGAACTCCGCAGGGCAGACGAGATTTCCTATATTCTCGACGATAAGCACATCAAGCTCACCGAGATTGAAGAATGAAAGCATATGACGGATTGACATAGCTTCAATATGGCAGGCACCATCAGTCTGAAGCTGAACGACGGGAATGCCCATCTTGTCAATCTTGTCCGCGTCTATCGCACCGGCGATATCACCCTCGATAACACCGATCTTATACGTTTCGCGCAGACGGTTTATAATGTCGGTTATAAGGCTTGTTTTTCCTGCACCCGGTGAGCCCATAACGTTTATAAGGCATATGTTCTGCTCAGAAAGAGTAGCCTTAACCTCTTCGCTTACATCCTCATTCCATTCGAGAATCTGCTTTACTATTTTTATTTCCATTGTTATTCGACCTCCAGGCTGTCCACGTAATATTCCCTGCCTGACATAAGCTTTATCTCGGCACTGTCACATTCCGGACAGCGGATTTTCCGCTTCGGGATTTCTCCGTTATAGCCACAGGAATCGCATTTTATCGTAATCGGGATTTTTTCAACGGAAAGGCGCGCACCCTCGGCAATCGTGCCGCGGCTTGCTATGTTGAAATATTCCTGAATACACTCCGGAAGCACACCTGACATCTCACCGATTTTCAAGCGGATTTCAAGGATTTTCTTCGCACCAAAGCGCGTAGCTTCGGGAACAGCCGCCTCGATAATTCCTTCTGTTATTGCAAGCTCATGCATGGCTTATCTATCCATACAGCTGAAGCACGGGTCAATACTTGCAACGATGAGACCTGCATCTGCAACGGAGTTGCCGCGGAGCATCGTAGGAATTGTCGGAGCTGTCTTAAAGGTCGGAACGTGAATACTTACGCGCTTGTTAAACTCACTGCCGTCGGTAACTACCTTGTAGCAGAGCTGACCGCGCGGAGCCTCGTGGCGAACCATATACTCGCCTGCCGGAATCTTCGGAATCTTAACTCCGAGATTAATCGGACCTGTCGGGAGCATTTCGAGAGCCTGGCGGATAATCTTGATGCTCTCAAAGTTTTCAAGAACGCGGATAACAACGCGTGAGAAAACGTCGCAGGTGTGGTAAACTGCCTTGTCAAACTCAAAGTCCTCATAGCAGCAGTACGGTGCATCCTTACGGACGTCAACCGCAACATTTGACGCTCTTGCGTGCGGACCGACAGCGCCGATGCGGATGGAATCCTCGGTTGTGAGAACGCCTACTCCCTGTGTACGAAGAGCAACGGTCTTGTCGGAGAGAAGAATATCGCGAAGGCGAATCATTGACTTCTCAACCTTATCAAGCATTTCGAGAATCTTTCTTCTCTTGTCATCGTCGATATCACGGCGTGAACCGCCGATTGTGACCATACCGTAGTTTACGCGGTTGCCCGAGATTTCCTCAAGCATATCCATAATGACTTCGCGCTCATTCCATGTGTGCATAAAAAGGCTGTCGTGGCCGATAAGATGAAGCGCGATACCGAGCCAGAGAAAATGCGAATGGAGTCTCTCAAGCTCATTCATGATAACGCGGATATACTGACCGCGCTTTGGTACGTTCATGCCCGCAATGTTCTCAAGTGCCATGGCATAGCCAAGGGCGTGAGAATGGGAGCATATTCCGCAGACGCGCTCAACAAGCACTATCGTCTGGATAAAGTTTTTCTGCTGTGCAAGCTTTTCAATTCCTCTGTGGTTGTAACCGATAAACACCTCAGCGTCGGTTATCTGCTCACCGTCTGTGTAGAGACGCGCGTGAACAGGCTCTTCAAGCGCCGGATGGTACGGTCCGATAGGAACAATATAGCTCATGTGTTATTCTCCTTTCTTTCCGTGTGCTTTATCAATCAGCTCATCCATAGGTGTAACTATGATCTGTCCCTGACCGTCAAGCATATTGTCCGGCATAAAGAGACGCTTTGATGTGTCAAGCCCCTCAAACGTGATGTCCATAAGCTCAACAAGCTCTCTCTCCGCCCATTCTGCGCCAAGGTCATAGATAGGTGCGATAGAGGGCAAAACGCTCTCTCCGTCTACAGTGTAAGACTCGATGCCGCTTCCGACCTCGTACTCGTATGAAACATTGGGCTTACCTTCATCATTGATAAAGCCGTGGATCATAGCGAGCGCAACACCGGCTGCTCTCATCTTTTCTGCAGTAGGCACTACCTCTTCCTTGGTGATTGAAATTTTCTTATATTCCTGCATTTTTCCACCTCACCCGTGAAATATTATTTTTGCACCCTATAGTATAGCATATTTTCGCAGAAAAATAAAGTCCCGTAGAGCAAAAATTCTGCAAAATGCGAGTTTTTGTTTGTTTATTTTTTCACATTCACCAAAAGCGGTAAATTTTTTTGTCAAAACGAAAAACAGCTTAAATATCATATTGAAAAACAAAACAATATTTAGTATAATATAATATTATAAGGTACATTATTAAATTCCAAAATAAAAGGAAGTCGTATTTATGAGCATTGCAGATAAGCTTTTTATCGAAAATTGCAAAGATATCCTTGAAAACGGAGTGTGGGACACGGATTATGACGTACGACCGCGCTGGGAGGACGGAACACCGGCACACACCGTAAAAAAATTCGGTGTGGTAAACCGTTATGACCTCTCGCGTGAGTTTCCCATTCTCACAATACGCCGTACCGCGCTTAAGTCGGCAATTGATGAGCTTCTGTGGATTTGGCAGAAGAAATCCAACAAAATTTCGGAGCTTAAAAGCCGTATCTGGGATTCGTGGGCAGACGAGAACGGAACAATCGGCAAGGCTTACGGATATCAGCTCGGAAAACCGCATCGTTACCGTGAAGGAATGTTCGACCAGGTTGACCGCGTGCTCTTCGATTTGAAAAACAATCCCACAAGCCGCCGCATAATGACCAACATCTATAACCACGACGAGCTTTGCGATATGCAGCTTTATCCCTGCGCATACAGTATGACCTTCAACGTCAGCGGCAATAAGCTCAACGCCATACTCAACCAGCGCTCACAGGATATGCTTACGGCAAACGGCTGGAACACCTGTCAGTATGCCGTTCTTGTTCATATGATGGCGCACGTAAGCGGGCTTGAGGTTGGCGAGCTTGTCCACGTTATCGCCGATGCGCATATATATGACCGCCACATTCCGCTTGTGGAAAAGCTTTTGGAGTGCGAAACGTACGACGCACCTGCATTTATTATGAACAAAGAGAAAAAGAATTTCTACGACTTTACCGTCGAAGATTTCCGCCTTGAGAATTACAAATACAGCGAATTTAACCTTAAAATCCCGGTTGCAATATAAAATACTGATAAATTTTATGTATCCCGAATATATATCTGTAATAAAGGAAAAATAACAGGGAGGAATTTTTGTGAACATCATTGCATCGGCAGACATCGGATGGGGCATCGGCCGCGGAGGCGAGCTTCTTTATCACATTCCGGAGGATATGCGCTACTTCAAAGAAATGACAACGGGGAAAACCGTAATTATGGGACGTGCAACGCTTTTCTCTCTCCCCGGCGGCAAACCGCTGCCAAAGCGCAGAAACATCATCTTATCAACGACGCTTGATGAGGTAGAGGGCGCAGAGGTCTGCAAAACCCCCGCGGAAATCGCAGCGCTCTTAAAGGACGAAAAGAGCGAGGATATCTTTGTGATCGGAGGAGAGAGTGTTTACCGCGATATGCTTCCGTTCTGCGACACGGCGTACATAACGCGCGTTGAGGCAATGTCAGAGGCCGACCGTCATCTTGTGAACCTCGATGATTCACCTGATTGGGAAATCGTCCGTCGCTCACCGATGTATGCCCACAACGGCGTATGCTTTAAATTTGTGACATATAAGAGAAAATAAGAAAGAAAAAACATTATCAGATAAAACCAGGAGGACATCAGATGCTTATTACCAATGATATAAAATACGTCGGCGTGAACGACCATGAAATTGATTTGTTTGAGGGACAGTATACTGTTCCCAACGGTATGTCGTATAACTCATACGTCATTCTCGACGAAAAAATTGCCGTGCTTGATACCGTTGACGCACGCTTTACTCACGCCTGGCTTGACAACATACAAAACACACTCGAAGGAAGAGTGCCGGACTATCTTATCATCCAGCATATGGAGCCGGATCATTCAGCGAACATAGTAAACTTTATAAAGGCATATCCGGATACAAAAATTGTTTCCTCGTCGAAGTCCTTTACTATGATGAAACAGTTTTTCGGAAAGGATTTTTCCGACCGTCAGGTAGTTGTCGGCGAGGGAGATACATTAAACCTCGGCACTCACACACTCACCTTCGTCTCGGCACCTATGGTTCATTGGCCGGAGGTTATCGTGACCTATGACAGTCGCGATAAGGTTCTCTTCTCAGCAGACGGCTTCGGTAAATTCGGCGCGCTTGACGCGGATGAAGACTGGGTATGCGAGGCACGCCGTTATTACATCGGCATTGTCGGAAAATACGGTGTACAGGTTCAGAATCTTCTCAAGAAAGCATCTGCTCTTGACATTGAGAAAATCTGTCCGCTCCACGGTCCCGTTCTTTCGGAAAATCTCGGTTACTATATAAATCTCTACAACACCTGGTCAAGCTATCAGCCGGAAGAGGAGGGCATTGTAATTGCCTATACTTCGGTTTACGGCAATACGAAAAAAGCAGTTGTGAAGCTTGCAGACAAGCTCCGAGCAAAGGGTTGCCCGAAGGTTGTCATAAACGACCTTGCGCGCTGTGATATGGCAGAGGCTGTTGAGGATGCCTTCCGCTACAGTAAAATCGTTTTTGCGACAACAACCTACAACGCAGAAATTTTCCCGTTTATGCGAGAATTTATAAACCACCTTACCGAGCGTGGTTTCAAGAACAGGACTGTTGCATTTGTCGAAAACGGAAGCTGGGCGCCTCTTGCGGCAAAGGTTATGCGCGAAATGCTTTCAAAGTGCAAAAATCTCACCGAGGCCGAAACTACTGTCAGAATTATGTCGGCACTGAATGATGAGAGTATGGCTCAGCTCGATGCGCTGTCCGATGAGCTTTGCCGCGAATACCTTGCACAGCAGGATTCCACAGCGAACAAGAACGACCTTACGGCATTGTTCAATATCGGCTACGGTCTGTATGTCGTCACATCAAACGACGGCAAGCGCGACAACGGTCTTATCGTAAACACCGTTACACAGGTAACAAGTGTTCCGAACAGGATTGCCGTTACAATAAACAAGGATAACTATTCACACCACATTATAAAGAATTCCGGAAAGATGAATATAAACTGCCTTTCCGTTGATGCTCCGTTTGAAGTTTTTGAGCGCTTCGGCTTCCAAAGCGGAAGAAATGCCGACAAGTTTGACGGCTGTGATGTTCTCCGTTCAGATAACGGGCTTGTCTTCCTTTCGCGCTTCATAAATTCGTTTATGTCGCTAAACGTTGAACAATATGTTGATCTTGATACACACGGAATGTTTATCTGCAGCGTTTCGGAGGCGCGCGTCATCTCCGACCGCGAAACAATGACATATTCATATTACCATGAAAATGTCAAGCCGAAGCCGAAAACCGAAGGCAAAAAAGGATATGTCTGCAAAATCTGCGGATTTGTATATGAGGGTGACAAGCTTCCCGATGACTTCGTCTGCCCGCTCTGCAAGCACCCCGCATCTGATTTTGAAGAGATAAAATAAATTTTCAGGAGGTTTTTATTATGAAGTATGTATGTGACGTATGCGGATGGGTATACGATGAGGACGCGGGCGATGAGGAGCTCGGATTTGCCCCCGGAACAAAGTTTGAGGAGCTTCCGGACGATTTTGAGTGCCCCCTCTGCTTTGTAGGCAAGGACAGCTTCAGCGCCGAAGAATAAAAGTGAAGGTTAAAATGCTCCGGAATGCAAAAAGTATTTTTTGCTGCGGGCAGGCCGAACTGCTCAACGTACTATGTACTTCTTCAGGTTCGGTTTGCCCATTCCGAAGCTTTTTTCCATTCATTTCTGAAATTTATACATAGGGGTACATTTCTATGACTATGGTATTGCTTACAGCGCTCGGCGTGGGAGGCGCAACCGTATTCGGTGCTCTCATCGGCTTTGCGTTCAAAAAAATATCCACAAAATTTTCCGACATTGTTCTCTCCTTTGCAGCCGGAGTTATGCTTGCGGCGGCAGTGCTCGGTCTTGTTCTTCCTTCTCTTGAATACGGCGGGAAATACAGTCTTTTCATAACCGTTGCGGGAATATTTACCGGGGCGCTGTGCTTAAATCTCATCGACAAGCTCGTCCCCCATCTCCACAGGCTTGCGGGAGCTGACCGGGAAGAGCACAACAATGCCAATTTAAACCGCGTGCTCCTCTTTGTCGCGGCAATCGCAATTCATAACTTTCCCGAAGGAATCGCGGCAGGTGTCGGCTTTGGCTCAGGGGACGCATCGCAGGCGCTTATCATCGCCGGAGGTATCGCCCTGCAGAATATTCCGGAGGGAATGGTGATAATCGGCCCAATGCTTGCTGCAGGCATTCCTGCGGGCAGAACGTTTATCTGCGCTCTTGCAACAGGTCTCGTCGAGGTTCTCGGCACATTTATGGGGTATTTCGCCGTAAGCATTTCTTCCGCCGTGCTTCCTTTTGCTCTTGCATTTGCAGGCGGCACAATGCTTTATGTAATCAGTGATGAAATGATTCCCGAAACCCACGCTCACGGCAATGAGCGCGGAGCAACCTACGCCTTGCTCGTGGGCTTTTGCGTAATGCTTATAACCGATGTTCTTTTGGGATAACTCAACCATTTTTTAACATAGGAGACCTTTACATGAACAAACTTGTTTCAGTCGGCTTTGCCAGAAAATGCATCACCCCGCGGAACGAAATCACTCCGCGGGGTGTGTGATATATTATTCCTTTTTAACCTTCAAATACAACGTTGCCGTTTACCATTGTGAGAGAAACATCGATATTGTCGTCGAAGATGATGATATCTGCATATGCGCCCTCACGAATTGTTCCGCGATCACGGAGATTTGCCATACGCGCGGGGTTCGCAGTAGCCATACGCACGGCATCAAGAAGCGTGCAGTCTGCCATATTTATCATATTACGGACAAGGCGGTTTGTTGTGGAAATACTTCCCGCAAATGCTGTACCGTCCATAAGCTTTGCCACGCCGTTTTCAATAATAACTTCGTAGCCGTTCTTAAGGCTTCCTGCGATAAATGTTCCGCCGTCAGCAGCACCCGCTCCGCGGAGAGCATCGGTAATAAGCGAAATGCGGTCAACGCCCTTGAACTTTACGATAAACTTTAAAAGCGATGCCGGAAGGTGGCAGCCGTCTGCGATAATTTCAACGTCCATACCGTCAATCATATATGCCGCCTCAACAACACCGGCATAGCGGTATGCGTTTTTGCGGTGAACAGTGCTACAGCCGGAATAAAGATGCGTTATAAGCTGATATCCCCAGTCGTATGCTTCCATAACGCAATCATAATCTGCATCGGAATGACCTACAGCAACAACTACATCGTGATCCATACAGTGACGTGCAAACTCTGCAGAGCCGGGAAGCTCGGGAGCGGAGCTCCAGCGGGCAAGCTTGTCACCGTATTTTTCAAGAAGCGGGAGATAATCCTCCTTCTTCGGCGGAGTTATGTATTCAGGGTTCTGTGCACCTGCCTGTGCAAGCGCAAAGTACGGGCCTTCGAGGTGGATACCGGGCATATATGCACCTTTCGTATTCTTTGCGTTTGCCTCATCAAGAACCTCGAACATCTGAACATATTCTTCAATAACGCCGGAGGAAGCAGTCGGGAGAAGCAGGGTTGTACCGAACTTCGCATGAAGCTCAGCCGCTGCAAGAAACGCATCAACTGTTCCGTCCATAAAGTCACCGCCGCCACCGCCGTGGACGTGGATGTCGATAAATCCGGGAGAAATGTACTTGCCGCCCGCATCGTGACCGACGTCAAACGGGCGCTCCTGCGCAGTTACCGCAACAATGCGCTCACCGTCGGTGTATACCGCAGTACCCTCAGGGGCAATGGTGTTTCCGAGAATTACTTTTCCGTTATAAAACTTATGTACCATGATCATTCACCTTTTTATAAAGATTTTACATATATAATAATAAAACAATTTCCGTAAAAAAGCAACAGTTATTTTTGGTTCCGATGATACAGAAAACTTTTGGTTGACATAATGGTTACAATATGTTACAATATATGTAATCGTTTTGTAATTAGGAGTAATTTTTGTATGAGGAAAATCTTTACAGGCGCTATTATTGCGCTGTGCCTTTTCTGCGGACTGCTCTGCGCCAATGCAGCAAATGTTCCGACAGAAGCTGAGGCATATCAGAAAATCGTGGCTATGAAAAGCCAGTATCCAACCGGAAAAACGTGGACGAACTCCACCCGCTATAACTGGAAGGGCGGCTCTTACGGTGCCGGAGGTTGTATGGGGTTTGCGTTTCTTATGTCCGACGCGGCATTCGGCAATCTTCCGGCACGTGACATTTATCCGTCCTCCGGAAAGCCGATAACAATTTCCATGCTACGCGTGGGAGATATTCTCCGCCTGCCCGGTCACAGCGTTGTTGTTCTCCAAAAGTACGCTGACCACATCATCATTACAGAGGGAAACTATCAGCGCAGTGTTCATTGGGGACGCAAGATAACTGCCGCTCAGGTCAAGAAAGCAAATTATTACACAACCCGTTACCCCGTCGGTTATACCGAGCCGGCTCCTGCGGCACAGCCCGCTCCGGCAGTGAAGGAACCGGAAAAGGTTTCTGTTACGGTGAACGGCGTTACATATCAGATTGTTGACATTGCATCACACTGGGCGCGCGAGCACATCAAGGCCTGCCTTACAAGCTCACTTCTCTCAACGAGCGGAGAAGCATCATTTGCTTACTTTATGCCTAACGCAAGCGCAACCCGCGCGCAGGTTGTTACGGCGCTTTACCGCGCAAAGGGTTCACCCAAGCCGGCATATTCAAGCTCATTTGCAGATGTTGCGCAGGATTGCTACTACGCAGATGCAGTTTCGTGGGCATCACAGAACGGCATTGTAACCGGCGTTACGGACACAACCTTTGCTCCCGATGCCGAGGTTACGCGCGAACCGCTTGCAGTTATTATGTACCGCTTTGCAAACGGCACGGAAACCGAGGGCGACCTCACCGTATACGCAGACCACGACAATATCTCTTCATTTGCAGAAAAGGCTGTAATATGGGCAGTAAAGAACAACATCATCTCCGGCAAAAACGGCCTTCTCCTTCCGCAGGGAAAAACCTCTCGCGCAGAGTTTGCCACGATGATTGTACGCTTCTCAATGTCTTTGGCTAAAGCATAATCCCGAAAACAACAAACAACGGACACCCGAATTTTTTCGGATGTCCGTTGTTTTATATATTTCTTTTCCTGTCTTTTGCAGTTTTTCGTGATAAAACGTAAAACACAAAAATCGCGGCAAGCGGGAAAAGTGCTCCCACGAGAATTGCTATGCGCATCGCAAGCTGCTCTGCCGACATTGAAAGCTGCGCGGCAAGCGACATTATATGTTTGCTTGCCATAGAAGCATCGGTTACCCAGCCGACCAGCTGCGGCACGACCGATGCACCCAGATCTCCGGCTGCCGCCATAATAGCGTATATTACAACACCTCCGGACGGAAAACGTTCTGCCGCAACGACAAGACTTCCCGGCCACATCATAGAAGTGCAGAACCCGGTGAATGCACACGCAAAAAGTCCGAGTATCGGATATGGCGTTACCGCCGCAAGTATGTAGCAGGCTGATGCCCCGACAGCACCGAAAACAAGCACGCGCATAATGTTCTTTCCTATTTTGGCATAAAGCGTGCGCCCGAGCCCGAGCGTTGCTCCGAACATTGCCGCACCGAAAACATCACCGAGAGCTTTGGGGATTCCGAGTCCCTGCTCAAGATATCCCGACGCCCACTGTGACATTGTAATCTCAGCCGCACCGCCGAGGAAAATCGCTCCCACACACAGCCATACTCCGCTCTTTTTAAGAAGAGAGAACGCACCTAAGCTTTTTTCTGCCTGCGCAGGCTCCGGAATTTCCGCACCGGCAAAAAGAATTGCAGATGCAAGCGGAACAAACGACGATAACGCCATCAGAAACACCCAGTTTTCGTTTCCGATCATCCGAAGCAGAAGCGTTGCCGCGATAACAACGCCGACAACACCCCATGCGTATATTGAATGAAGCTTGCTCATATCCCGCTCAGGGTTATCTGACGGAAGAGCAGCGATAATCGGGCTTAAAAGCACCTCTGCAAGACCTGCAGCTGCGGAAAATATCACCGTACCGAGCAAAAGCGGCAAAAAAGGGTTCTCAGCAAGAATGAACGGCGCAAACGCATAGATCAGCACCCCCACAAACGCAAGCCACGGCATAAGACGGATAGTCTTTCTAATGTTAAACTTATCCGAGAAAAAAGAAAAGATAAGGTCAACGACAAGCTGCGTTGAAAAGTTTATAAGAACCAAAAGACCAAGCTCTGAATATGACAATCCGAGAAGTGAGCGGAATGTGAGAAAAAGTATCGGCGGAAGGTTTGCCACAATTGACATTGTTATACTCATACTGTAGCAAGCCGCTTTTAACTGCATATTTTTCTTCATGAATATCTCCCGTTTACAGTACACTCTTAAGATAATGGCCGGTATATGATGCCTCTGTCTTTGCCACCTCTTCCGGTGTTCCTGTTGCAACGATTTCACCGCCTCCATCGCCGCCCTCGGGTCCGAGGTCGATAATATGATCGGCACATTTTATAACATCAAGGTTGTGCTCGATAACAACAACCGTGTTGCCTGCGTCCGTAAGCCGCGCAAGCATATCGACAAGCTTGTGAACATCTGCAACGTGAAGTCCGGTTGTCGGCTCATCAAGGATATATATAGTCTTTCCCGTGCTCTTTTTTGACAGCTCCGTTGCAAGCTTCACGCGCTGTGCCTCACCGCCGGAGAGAGTTGTTGAGCTTTGACCGAGCTTTATATAGCCAAGACCTACGTCACAAAGGGTCTGCATTTTTCGTGCAATTTTCGGGACGTTTTTGAAAAACTCACACGCTTCCTCACACGTCATATCAAGCACTTCAAATATATTTTTCCCCTTGTATTTAACCTCAAGAGTTTCACGGTTGTATCGCTTTCCGTGACACACATCACAGGTGACGTAAATATCAGGCAGAAAATGCATCTCAATCTTGTTTACACCGTCACCCGCACACGCCTCGCATCTTCCTCCCTTAACGTTAAATGAAAAACGGCTG
Source organism: Oscillospiraceae bacterium (assembly GCA_017398225.1). GTDB lineage: Bacteria > Bacillota > Clostridia > Oscillospirales > JAAYXM01 > SIG480. The sequence goes on from JAFQGO010000137.1 coordinate 13,917, forward strand.
CTTGTGTAGCCTCGCATCTTCGCATCGGGGCTCATTGCAAAAAGGGTTCGTATGTCATTGAAAACACCGGTATACGTGGCAGGATTCGAGCGCGGAGTGCGCCCGATGGGAGACTGGTCGATATCTATTATCTTGTCAAGATGCTCTATTCCATCTATTTTTTTGAACTTGCCGGGATGCGTTTTTGCTCCGTTAAGTTCGGCGGCAAGGTGTTTGTACAAAATCTCATTGGTGAGCGACGATTTTCCCGAGCCGGATACACCCGTTATGCAGGTAAACTTACCGAGCGGAATTGACACATCGATATTCTTCAGGTTGTTCTCGCTTGCACCGATTATTTTCAGAGACTTTCCCGTTCCTTTCCTTCGCTCCGTCGGCACGGGTATTTTTTTCGTTCCGGAAAGATACTGTCCGGTTATCGAACGCTTTTCCGCAATAATGTCTTCAATTGTACCCGCGGCAACAATCTCGCCTCCGTGAACACCCGCACCGGGGCCTACGTCCACGATAAAATCCGCCGCGCGCATAGTATCCTCATCGTGTTCAACAACAATAAGTGTATTGCCGAGATCCCGAAGCTGGCGAAGTGTTGCAAGAAGCTTGTCATTATCTCGCTGATGAAGACCTATCGACGGCTCGTCAAGAATATAGAGCACGCCCATAAGCGACGCACCTATCTGAGTTGCAAGGCGTATGCGCTGGCTCTCACCGCCTGAAAGCGTGCCTGCGCTTCGGGAAAGCGTGAGATATGAAAGCCCGACGCTTTTTAAAAAGCCGAGACGAGCCTTAATTTCCTTTATTATCAGCTCTGCGATTTTCTTTTCGCGCTCACTGAGCTTATCGTCAAGACCGTTTACGAAGTCAAGCGCATCGTTCACCGACATATCACAAAGCTCTGCAATGTTTATATCGCCTACGGTTACGGCAAGAGCTTCACGGCGAAGCCTTTTCCCGCCGCAGGTTGCACACGGCGTGCTTATCATACATTCCTCAATCTCAGCCTTTGAATACTCACTTGCAGTTTCGTGATAACGCCGCTCAAGATTTGCGACAAGCCCTTCCCACGCCTGAGTGTAGTTTCCCTGTCCGTAAGACTTATCGTAGTGAAGCGGGATTTTTTCTCCCCCGGTTCCGTAAAGCAGTGCGTTATAAGCTTTTTCCGGAATTTCACCTATAGGCGTTGCAAGATCAAAACCGTAGTGTTTTGCAAGACCGTCATAATACATTCTGCAGATTGTTCCGGGAGCGGCATTTGTCCAGCCGGAGGCGTGGATTGCCCCTTCAAGAATAGATTTTGTCTTATCAGGAATAATCATATCCGGGTCAACCTTTAAGTGTGTTCCGAGACCTGTACAGTCCGGGCACGCGCCGTGAGGATTGTTGAAGGAAAACATTCTCGGCGTAAGCTCCTCAATGCTTATTCCGCAGTCATCGCACGCGTAGTTCTGCGAAAACATAAGCTCTTCCCCGCCGATTACATCTACTAAGATTATACCGCCGGAGAGGTTGGACGCGGTTTCAATAGAGTCAGTAAGGCGCGTTTCAATGCCTTCCTTTATAACAAGACGGTCGATTATTATTTCAATATTGTGCTTTTTGTTCTTTTCAAGCTTTATATCCACGGAAAGGTCATATATGTTCCCGTCAACTCTTGCACGGACATAGCCTGATTTTTTCGCACTTTCAAAAACCTTTTCGTGCTCACCCTTACGTCCGCGAACAACAGGAGCAAGAATCTGGAATTTCGTACCCTCAGAAAGCGCAAGAATCCGGTCGCATATCTGGTCAACGGTCTGCTGCTCTATCACCTTTCCGCACACCGGGCAATGCGGCGTTCCTGCACGCGCAAACAACAGACGCAGGTAGTCATAAATTTCCGTTACCGTTCCCACTGTTGAACGCGGGTTTTTTGATGTCGTTTTCTGGTCAATTGAAATTGCGGGTGAAAGCCCCTCGATATAGTCTACATCCGGCTTTTCCATACGTCCTAAAAACATCCTTGCGTATGATGAAAGCGACTCGACATATCTTCTCTGCCCTTCGGCATAAATCGTGTCAAAGGCAAGGCTTGATTTTCCCGATCCGGAAAGCCCCGTAACAACAACAAGGCTATCGCGCGGAATTTCGATGTCTATATTTTTAAGGTTGTGTTCTCGCGCACCTTTTACATAAATTGATTTGTTCATTTATTTCTCACCTCGAAGCTCTATTATCCTGTCGCGGAGCATTGCCGCATATTCAAATTCAAGCATTTTCGACGCCTCACGCATATCTCGCTCAAGCTTGCGTATCATCTCTTCACGCTCCTGCTTCGTAAGCTTTTCTTTCTTTACCGCGCTTGCATCCTTTGAGATTTCAAGAAGCTCGGCGACGTCTTTTTTTATCGTTTTCGGAATAATTCCGTGCTTTTCATTATACTCCGACTGTATTTTGCGACGGCGCATCGTCTCGTCAATTGCGCGTTGCATCGAACCGGTCATATTATCGGCGTACATAATAACCTTACCGTGGTCGTTTCGCGCAGCGCGTCCCATCGTTTGGATAAGCGAGGTTTCACTTCTGAGAAAGCCTTCCTTGTCGGCATCTAAAATCGCAACAAGCGACACCTCGGGAATATCAAGACCTTCGCGGAGAAGATTTATTCCGACAAGTACATCGAATGTGCCAAGGCGCAGATCCCGGATTATCTCCATTCTTTCAATGGTTTCAACGTTGTGGTGAAGATACTTTACCTTTATTCCCACGTTTTCAAGATATGCGGTTAAATCCTCTGCCATCTTTTTTGTGAGCGTTGTCACAAGCACCCGCTCGCGTCTTTCAACACGCGCATTTATCTCGCCGATGAGATCATCAATCTGCCCTTCCGTCGGACGCACGGAAATCTCAGGGTCAAGCAGTCCCGTCGGGCGGATAAGCTGCTCTGCAATATTTGCAGAGCGCTCTCTCTCATACTCTCCGGGCGTTGCCGAAACATAAACAACCTGATTTATATGCTCTTCAAACTCACCAAAATTAAGAGGTCTGTTGTCAAACGCACTCGGCAAACGGAAGCCGTATTTAACAAGAACTTCCTTTCGCGCGCGGTCGCCTGCATACATTCCGCGCACCTGCGGAAGAGTTACGTGAGATTCGTCAACGATAAGCAGAAAATCATCCGGGAAATAGTCCATAAGAGTGAACGGTGCCGAGCCCGGTGCTCTTCCGCTTATTATGCGGGAATAGTTCTCAATTCCCGTGCAGTAGCCAAGCTCCTGCATCATTTCAACGTCATACTGCGTTCTCTGGCGAAGCCTCTGTGCCTCCAAAAGCTTTCCATCCTCCTCAAACTGCCGCACACAAGCCTCCATCTCGTCGATTATATCATTGCACGCCTTTGCCATTTTCTCCGGTGTTGAAACATAGTGTGATGCAGGATATATCGCAACATGGGAAAGCTCTCGCTTTGCCGCGCCGGTTACGATATTTATTTCCGAAATACGGTCAACCTCATCACCGAAAAATTCAACGCGTATGCCCGTGTCGTTTGAATAAACGGGAAATATCTCAACTGTATCACCGCGCACGCGGAATTTATTTCGCTCAAACGCAATATCGTTACGCTCGTAGCGAATTTCAACAAGCTTGCGGATAAGCGCATCGCGCTCATACGTTTTACCGGGGCGCAGAGAGATAACCATGCTCGAATAATCTATAGGATCACCGAGCCCGTAAATGCATGAAACGCTGGCGACAATTATAACATCGCGCCGCTCGCCGAGCGAAGCCGTTGCGCTGTGGCGCAAGCGGTCAATCTCCTCGTTTGTGGACGAGTCCTTTTCGATATATGTGTCGGTGTGCGGAATATACGCCTCCGGCTGGTAATAATCAAAATAAGAAACAAAATACTCTACGGCGTTTTCCGGAAAAAATGCACGAAGCTCTGAGCAGAGCTGAGCGGCAAGGGTTTTGTTGTGCGCAAGCACAAGCGTCGGCTTTTGCACGCGTTCGATGATATTCGCCATTGTAAAGGTTTTTCCCGAGCCGGTAACACCGAGAAGCGTCTGCTCGGAAAGCCCCATTTCAATTCCCGATACGAGCGCAGAAATAGCCTCCGGCTGGTCGCCCGACGGAGTGTACTCCGAAACAAGCTTGAATTTTTTATTTTCCTCCACGGCAGAACACCTCGCTCTCAAAGAAGTGGAATTGTTCAATATTTATATAATGTACATAAAAGCGGTGAGAATACCCAAAAATGCAAAGTTAAATACAGAAAATATAATAATATAATGACGCG
>JAFQGO010000138.1:0-2685 GCA_017398225.1 Oscillospiraceae bacterium
AGCGAAAATCAGAAGGATGATATCGCACACCTTAAAGAAAAGGTTGATGCGGGATGTGATTTTCTTACAACGCAGATGTTTTTTGACAACAACCTTTTATATAATTTCTTATATAAAATTCGTGAAGCGGGAATTACAGTGCCGATTGTTCCGGGCATTATGCCGATAACCAACGCCAATCAGGTTGAACGCGCAATGAAGCTTTCCGGCTCGTTTATGCCGCAACGCTTTAAAAGCCTTGTCGATAAATTCGGCGAAAGTCCCGCGGCAATGAAGCAAGCGGGCATTGCATATGCAACCGACCAGATTATTGACCTTTACGCAAACGGAATCACCAACGTCCATGTATACTCTATGAACAAGCCGGATATCGCAGAAAAAATTCAGAGCAACCTCTCGGATATTCTCGGAAAATAGATATGGAAGTAATAACAAAAACATACCGAGCGCCGGAGATAAATGTGCACGAGACACTTCGCTATGCGGGATGCGGCGCGGAAGATTGCGAAATGCTCGCGCTTTTGCGCAGCTGTGCGGATGAAGCTCAATCGCTTTTTACATATAAGGTTTGTTACTGCATACTCGATGCGAAAATACAGGGTGACCTATGCGATTTCGGTCACTTTTCGGTACAGTCGGAAACACTTGCAAAAAATCTCTCCGGTTGCGAACGTGTTCTTCTCTTTACCGCAACCGTCGGCACAGCGCTCGACCGTCTTATCGCAAAGTACGTGCGGCTTTCCCCTGCACGGGCGGTTATGCTTCAGGCACTGGGCACTGAGCGCGTTGAGTCACTTTGCAATATATTCTGTAAGAATTTCGAAGAAGAGAACAATGTAGTTTTAAAGCCACGTTTTTCGCCGGGCTACGGAGATCTTTCGCTTGATACCCAAAAAGATATTTTTTCAGTTTTGAACTGTCCGAAAAACATCGGTGTTTATTTAAACGACAGTCTTTTGATGTCTCCGTCAAAGTCGGTGACAGCTTTTGCGGGGATAGGAGGAAATATATGAACTTTTCAGAATTTTTAAGGAATAATATTGTTTATCTCGACGGCGGTATGGGAACGCTTCTTCAGGCAAAAGGGCTGCTTCCCGGCGAGCTTCCCGAGCGTTGGAACATAACTCATCCTGATATCATATGCGATATCCACAAGGCATATTTTGATGCCGGAAGCAACGTTGTTACCGCCAACACCTTCGGTGCCAATGCGCTGAAGTTTGACGATGCCGAGCTTGAAGAAATAATCAGTGCCGCACTTTCAAATGCGCGCCGCGCAAGAAAAGAAAGCGCTTCCTCCCGGGAAAAATTCATTGCGCTGGATATCGGTCCTTCCGGCAAGCTTCTTTCTCCGCTCGGTGACCTTGATTTTGAAGATGCAGTAAAGCTTTTTGCAAAAACCGTGCGTCTCGGCGCAAAACACGGTGCAGACCTTGTTATAATCGAAACGATGAACGACAGCTACGAAACAAAGGCGGCTCTTCTTGCAGTAAAGGAAAGCTGTGACCTACCCGTTATCGTCTCAAATGCTTACGGCGCAGACGGAAAGCTTATGACCGGCGCAGCACCCGCGTCAATGGTGGCTCTGCTTGAAGGCATGGGTGCCGACGTTATCGGTGCTAACTGTTCTCTCGGCCCGCGCGAGCTTCGCGGTGTTATGGAAGAGCTTCTTGCCGTTGCATCTGTTCCTGTTGTTTTCCAGCCGAATGCAGGGCTTCCGAAATCACTCAACGGTAAAACCGTTTTTGATGTTGATGCAGAAGAATTTTCCGACGTGGTTGCAGAGCTTATAAGGCTCGGCGTGCGCGTTGCCGGCGGATGCTGCGGCACAACGCCTGAATATATAAAAAAGGTCGTAGAAAAAACGAAGGGTCTCGCGCCCGTCGCAGTTGCCGACAAAAATCTGACTGTCATTTCATCGTATACCCACGCAGTAACGCTCGGAAACGAGCCGATTCTCATCGGCGAGCGCATCAACCCCACAGGAAAAAAACGCTTTAAGCAGGCACTTCTTGAGAACGATATGAACTATATTCTTGCAGAAGGTGTAAATCAAGAGGAGCGCGGCGTTCATGTTCTTGATGTCAACGTAGGTATTCCGGATATCGACGAAAAAAGAATGCTTACAGATACGGTATGCGAGCTTCAGGCGATACTTAACTTGCCTTTACAGATTGATACTTCAGATACCGAGGCTATGGAAAGCGCGCTTCGCCGTTATAACGGAAAAGCGATGATTAATTCCGTCAACGGCAAAGAGGAGAGCATGAAAGCTGTCTTCCCGCTCGTGAAGAAATACGGCGGTGTCGTCGTTGCGCTGACGCTCGATGAAAACGGGATTCCCGAAACGGCAGACGAACGCTTTGCAATTGCTGAAAAAATCCTTTCTGTTGCGGAAGACTACGGAATTGCAAAAAAGGATATTGTCTTTGACACCCTCGCTATGACGATAAGCGCGGATCCTTCTGCCGCGCTCACAACGCTCCGCTCTCTCAAACGTATAAAGAACGAGCTTGGAGTTCACACCTCTCTCGGCGTCTCAAATGTATCCTTCGGACTCCCTAACCGCGATGCGATAAACGGAACGTTTTTTGCGCTTGCTCTTGAAAACGGACTTTCCGCCGCGATAATGAATCCGTATTCACAGGATATGATGAAAGTATATTATACCTACCGCGCACTTCA
>JAFQGO010000139.1:0-3695 GCA_017398225.1 Oscillospiraceae bacterium
ACCCCGCAGAAACCTATTCTGCCGCACGGTATGTAAAGGACGCCGGAGAGATTACGGATGGCATCCTTGCCCGCGGAAAGCTTCCGATAATAGTGGGCGGTACGGGACTGTACGTTGACTCGCTTGTAAACGGAACGGATTTTGCCGAGTATGATGAGAATACAGAATGCCGCCGTGAGCTTTTTGAATTGTACGAAAAGCATGGCGCGGCGTATATACATTCGATGTTAAAAGAGGTAGACCCCGCGCGGGCGGCGCAGATACACGAAAACAACGTAAAGCGCGTCATCCGGGCGCTTGAGGTTTATAATATGAGCGGTAAGACGATAAGTGCTCACGATGATGAAAGCAAAGCGCGTCCGCCGAGGTACGATGCAGTTTATATCGGTCTTATGTATGAGGACAGAGAGCTTTTGTATGACAGGATAAACCGAAGGGTGGACGAAATGATGGCCTCCGGTCTTGAGTGCGAAGTACAAAATCTTTTGGCTTCGGGTGTCTCTTCCGATACAACAGCAATGCAGGCAATAGGATATAAAGAGCTTGTCTCGTATTTTGAGGGGAAAGCTTCTCATGAGGAGGCAATTCAGAACATAAAGCAGGCCTCGCGCAGATATGCAAAGCGCCAGATGACGTGGTTTCGACGCAATAAAAGCATAAATTGGATAGCGGTCGATAAAACAAAAAATTTTTCCGATGTACTACAGGCTTCGATAAATTTCGTCTCTTTCGACAGTATATAATATACAGTAAAAATGTATAAAGAAAGAGTGTGATTTATCATGACAAAAACAGCAGGGTTGCAGGATGTATTCTTGAACAAGGCAAGAGCCGAGGGCGTAAGTGTTACCGTATTTCTGACAAACGGTTTCCAGCTCAAAGGCGTTGTGCGCGGCTTTGATTGTTTTACGGTAGTGCTTGTAAGCGAGGGGCGTCAGCAGCTTATATATAAGCATGCGATTTCGACGGTTGTACCGTCACGTGCGCTCCGGTATTTCCAACCAAGCGAAGAGGAGGAGCCGGGGGAGGATTGCATTATAGGATAATTTTTCTCCGGCACAAGTGTAATGAAAAAGGAAAGCGTAATTCCGCGGATAATAACGGTTGTACTTGCGGTTTTGCTGTGTGCATACATAGGATATCAGGCATACCGGGCACTGTATAATCCGGTAAGAACGGTCAGCGCGGTATACACCGAGGTTGACGATGCCGTGCAGATGGACGGTGTTGTTGTCCGCGACGAGCGGGTAATGGTGAAAAACTACGGTTCCGGTGTGCTCGAAATGAATATGTACGAGGGAGAGCGTGTTGCAAACGGAAGCGCTGTGGCAGTCGTTTTTGCAAATGAGGATGCTGCACGCAAAAGCCATGAGGCGGCAGAGATTGATGAGCAGATAGAAAGAATGACGGCGCTTTATTCGCAAAGCGGAGAGAGCTATGATATAAATGCGGCAAATGACAGAATTTCCGAATATGCGATTTCGCTTGTCAGAATGCAACAGGAGCCTGTTTCCGAAAACACAGATACAGCTGTTGAAGAGCTTAAGCTCTCAACACTTATGCGTGAATATATCTACCGCGATAAGGCAGAGCTTCTGGAGGTTATTGAGCAGCTTCGTGCAGAGCGTGCGAAGCTTGGAAATGCGGCTGCCGTCAAGAGCAGGATTTATGCATCCGCCGCCGGATACTTTTCTCAGTATGCCGACGGATATGAAGAGGTTATGACGCCATCACTTGTATTAACGTCACCAATTTCGGAATTTATTTCTACCGGAGAAAAATACGCAACGCCTGACAAAAATGCCGTAGGCAAGCTTGTTTCAAGCAATATCTGGTATTTTGCGGCAACTGTTGATGAAAAAAGCGCCGCGCGTTTTTCTGAGGGTGCGGAAATGACGCTTAAGTTTAACGACAAAGCTCTCCCGCAGGTTACGGGTGAGGTTGTGCGTCTGACGGAGCCGGAGGGCGGGCGTGTGCTTGTTGTGTTTGAGTGCAACACTCATATCGGAAGCTTCACGAAGGTGCGAAAGACTTCTGCGCGTGCGGTTGTAAAAACGTATTCAGGTCTCAAGGTGCCGCGAGAGGCGCTCAGAGTGAGTGAAGAGGGCATCAACGGTGTTTATTGTCTCATTGATTCTCAGGTAAAATTCAAGCCTGTAGACATAATATTCGAAAAGGACAGCTATTACGTTTCGGCATATGATACAGCTGATACCAAGTCGCTTTTGCTGTATGATGAAATAGTGGTCTCGGCAAAGAATTTAGAAAATAAGAAAATTGTAAAATAGGGGATAAGGATATGAGCTCAATATCGGAAAATATACAGAATATACGCCGCGAGATTGACGAGGCAGCAAGGCTTACGGGAAGAACCGGTGCGGATATAACTCTTGTTGCCGCAACGAAGATGAACGGAGCGGAACGCGTCCGTGAGGCTGTGGCTGCAGGGATTGATGCCTGCGGGGAAAACCGTGTGCAGGAGCTTCTTGAAAAATACGAGGACGGGGCATATGCAGGTGCACCTCTCCATTTCATTGGAACGCTTCAGACAAACAAGGTGAAATATCTCGTCGGCAAGGTTTCGCTTATCCAGTCCGTGAATTCGGAAAAGCTTGCGGCGGAAATTTCAAAATGTGCCATAAAGCATGGAATTGTTCAGGATATCCTTGTCGAGATAAACATCGGCGGGGAAGAAAGCAAGAGCGGTGCGGATATTGAAAATGCACATTCGCTTGTTCAGAATATAGCAAAATTGCCGGGTGTGCGTGTTCGCGGACTGATGACAATACCCCCGTTTTCTGAGGATGAAGAAGAACAAAAAAGCTTTTTTATAAAAATGAAGCAATTATTTATTGACATTGGAGCAAAAAAATACGATAATATTAGTATGGAGTTTTTGTCTATGGGTATGAGCGGTGATTACCGAAACGCAATTCTCTGCGGTGCGAATATGGTTCGCGTCGGAACGGGAATATTCGGTGCCCGCCATTATTAAGCCGGGAAAAGTCGAAATGCTTAAGGTATGAGGGACTCAACTTCCCTTGGCTTAAGCATAAGAAATAAATTTCAGGAGGACAAGTTATCATGGGTTTCATGGAAAAGTTTAAGGAATGGGCAAAGGTTGAAGAAGACGAGGATGAGTTTGAAGAATTCATGCCGAGTGACGACAGGGCAAAGGTTCGCGAATCATACGCACCTCCGCGCCGTGACGACAGGGTTGTGAACATCCACACAACAACTCAGCTTCAGGTTGTTCTTGTAAAGCCGGAGCGCTATGAAAATGCAACGGAGATTGCCGATCACCTTAAAGAAAAGCGTACGGTTGTACTCAATCTTGAGTCTACCAACAAGGATGCAGCACGCAGAATTTTAGATTTCTTAAGCGGTGTTGCTTATACTAACGACGGTCAGATTAAGCGTGTTGCAAACAACACATATATCATCACTCCTTATAACGTTGACCTTAAGGGCGATCTTATCGATGAGCTCGAAAACAACGGTCTCTATTTTTAAGAACGCTTCACACGAGGAATACGGTTATGGGTCTGTTATATATAATACGGGGGTTTCTGGGCGCGCTTCTTCGCGTTTATGAGCTTCTGTTTATTGTGCGTGCGCTTCTTTAGTGGTTTCCGGGGGCAAATACCGGCGGAATAGGAGAGTTCCTTTATGCAGTTACTGAGCCTATTCTTGCG
>JAFQGO010000140.1:0-6965 GCA_017398225.1 Oscillospiraceae bacterium
AGAAGCCTCCGTGATGAGCGCGTGCGCTATGCCGTGTATGAGGGCGGGAAGATATATCTTCTCAATACCGACTATGATGTACCGGCTGTTGTGAAAGTTATTTCAAAAGGCGAAGAGAAAACGATTATACTTGAACCACTGGAACTTAAAGTGATATAAGAGAAAGACAAAGAACAATGGCTGTCGGATTTTTTTGACAGCCATTGTTCTATACTCCTATTCCTCGCCGGCGGGGTAGTGGGAGAGCGGGTCTATCGCCTTGCCGTTTTTTGTGACCTCAAGGTGGAGATGGGCAGGTTGCATACATTCCGCAAGTGCAGTGTTGCCTATTTTCGCAATCACATCACCGGACTTCAGCGGGTCACCGGACTTGAGCGTTATTCCGTCGGCGAGGTTTGCATAAATGCTCACCAGCCCGTCAGAATGCTTTACGGTTATCGTGTTTCCCATCATACTGTCGGTCTCTACACGTTCTACCGTACCGTCTGCGATTACCCTGACGCTTGTTCCTTCTTCGGCTGCGATGTCAACGCCTGCGTGGATGCGCCAGTCTCCCATCGTTTCGTTTTTTACAAGCTCGTCACCGGAAAAAGGCTCTGTTATCGTGCCGTTCACCGCCATTGTAAAAACGGTGTCGGCTTTCTTTTCGGGAACGCTTACCGTTGGCACTGCCGGCTCTGGCTTTGGTACGGATGAGGTTTTTGTGCTGTCCTGTGCCTGTTTCTTCGGAACTATTGGCTCATCGGGAATCGGCTCCGGTTCGGGTGTAGCAGGCGACGGCGCTTCGTCGGGAATAATCTCGTCTCCGGCTTCAAAATCATAGAGCGTTTCGTCCTCCGGCGGGAAAGGGAGAGTTACGGAATTTGAAATATCGGTTGTTTCCTTTACTGTGTTTGCCGTGTCATTGGCGAGATACATAACATAACCCGAAATTCCTATTGCACACATGCACAGGAAGAGGATTATGTAAAATCCGCTGTGCGCGATTTTACTTGCAAATTTCTTCATTTTCAAAAGCACCTCCGAGCTTATTTTTGCCCGAAGGTGCTTTTGTTATTCAAAAACATATAAAGTTGCAATTATTTTTTAAGTCCGAGAATTTCAATAGATTCATCGCGCATTTTGTATTTAAGGATTTTTCCTGCAGCATTCATCGGGAATTCGTTGACGAACAGAAAATATCTCGGAACCTTGTGGCGTGCAATTGATGCATTACCAAATTCGCGCATTTCGTTTTCGTCTGCCTCCTCGCCCTTGTGGAGAATAATCCATGCACAGCATTCCTCGCCGTAGCGCTCATCCGGAACGCCGACAACCTGCACATCACGGACCTTCGGGTTTGTGAGATAAAATTCCTCAATCTCACGCGGGTAAAGGTTTTCACCGCCGCGGATAATCATATCCTTAAGGCGACCTGTGATTTTATAGTAGCCGTCAGAAGTTCTGCAGGCTATATCGCCTGAATGGAGCCAGCCGTCCTTGTCTATCGTCTGTGCCGTTGCGTTCGGCATTTTGTAATAGCCCTTCATTATATTGAAGCCACGGGCAACAAACTCACCGCTTTCACCGTCCGGAAGCTCCTCTCCTGTTTCGGGGTCGATAATTTTACATTCAACGCCGGGGAATGCACTTCCGACAGTCTCGACACGGTGGTCAAGATCCTCGTTGACCTCGCCCATAGTGCAACCGGGAGAAGCCTCGGTCTGACCGTAAACGGATATAATCTCACGCATATTCATTTCAACTGATGCGCGGCGCATAAGGTCTGCCGGGCAGTTTGCACCCGCCATAATTCCGGTGCGCATATATGAAAAGTCGGTCTTTGCAAAATCTGCGTGGTTGAACATTGCTATAAACATTGTCGGCACACCGTTAAAGCAGGTTATGTGCTCGTCGTTTACACAGGCAAGAGATGATTTCGGTGAGAAGTAAGGCATCGGGCAGAGTGTTCCGCCGTGTGTCATCATAGATGTCATAGAAAGAACCATTCCGAAGCAGTGGAACATCGGCACCTGAATCATCATACGGTCAGCGGTGGAGAGATCCATGCGGTCGCCGATGGTTTTGCCGTTGTTTACGATATTGCGATGGGTGAGCATAACGCCCTTGGGAAAGCCTGTTGTACCGGAGGTGTACTGCATATTGCAGACGTCATCCGGACGGACGAGCGATGCCCTGCGGCGTATTTCTTCTTTGGGAATAAGAGATGAGCGCGAAAGCATCTGTTCCCAGGTAAGGCATCCGGGCATAGAGAAGCCGACGGTTACAACGTTACGCAAAAACGGAAGCTTCTTTGAGTAAAGTGCGTCTCCCGGCTTCATAGCTTCAAGCTCGGGACAGAGCTTCTGTATAATCTCGCGATAATTTATGTCCTTGCAGTCCTCAATCATAACAAGCGTGTGCGTGTCGGATTGCTTGAGGAGGTATTCAATTTCGCTTATTTTATATGCCGTGTTTACTGTTACAAGAACTGCGCCGATCTTGGTTGTTGCCCAAAATGTGATAAACCATGCAGGGATATTAGTTGCCCAGATTGCAACATGGTCGCCCGCCTTTACGCCGAGCGAGATAAGCGCGGCGGCACATTCGTCAACATCACGGCGGAATTCCGTATAGGTGCGCGTATAGTCGAGCGTTGTATATTTGAATGCATACTGGTCGGGGTATTTTTCAACCATTGTGTCAAGAACGTCGGAAAATGTCGCATCAATAACGTCATACTTTTTCCAGACATAGGTTCCTGTTTTTGCACGGTTATAGTATACCGTGTCATAGTCCTTTTTCTCGCGCGAAAGCTGAGCAATATAATTTGCAAAGTGCGTGAGAACGATGTCCGCATCGTTTACCTCTTCGTTCCATGCAACGGAAACAAAACCGTCAAAATTGAGAGACGTAAGCGCATTGATAAATTCCTGAGTCGGAAGCTCACCCTCGCCGATAAGCACGGTTTTTCCGTCCTTCATATCGCCGAGGCGTACATATTTAATATATGCACCGAGGTTTTTAATGGTCGTCTCTGCACTTTCTCCTGCGCCGAAATACGTTTCGCGTATGTTCCACGAAGCGCCGATTGCGGAACTTGAGAAGAAGTTTATAATGTCAATAACGTTTTCCGTGTCGGCAAGATATCCCGAGGTTTCGAGTAAAAGCTCAATGCCGGTTTCCTCTGCGCGTGATATTGCTGCAGAAAGCTTTTCGGAAAGGACGGAATTTTCTGTTTTTTCGGAAATGCGGACGATGACTCGTTCAACACCTGCATGACCTGCCATATTTATATATTTGAGTATTTCATCACTTGTGGCGTCGGAACCCTCTACCGGATGCGGGTACACGAGCGCCGAAACGGAAAGCGAACGGTTGTGAAGCTTGCGCTTTGCATCCGCAACGCGGTCACTGCGGAGCACGCTGTCGTAGTGTTGCTTTCTTTCCTTTATCGCATCGTATATTTCAAAGCCCGAGAAGCCGTAGTCGTAAGCGTAGCGGCAGAGGTCGAGAAACGATGCACGGTTTACGTTTTTTGTAGAGAATGTCAGCTTCATTGTTATCTCTCCTCAGCTACGATTTTATTCAGCGCATTGATGTAAGCGCGGACGCTTGCCGCAACAATGTCTGTGGAAATTCCGTTACCGGAATAAAGCTTGCCGCCGACGCGGAGCTTTACAAGCGCAGAGCCGAGAGCTTCCTTACCTTCGGTAACAGCCTGAATCTGAAAATCGTCAAGCTCATAGTGGTAACCGATGCTCTGCTCAATTGCACGGAATACGGAGTCGATCGGACCGTCGCCCGTTGCTACGCCGCAAAGAGTCTCACCACCACAGCTAAGCGTGACCTGAGACATCGAGGCACCGAGGTTTGTGCAGTTTGTGGTGTAGCTTTCAAGGTGATAAGTGGACGGCGCCTGCATTGCCGAGCTTGCAATAAGCGCCTCAAGCTCTTTTGCACCGATGGAGCTCTTTTTTTCGCATACTGATGCAAGCGCGCGATGAACATTTCCGTTATCCTCATCGGATAAGTCATAGCCAAGGAGAGAGGCTGCCTGAGCTACTTCCGAAATCGTGCTGTCGGCGTCGAGAACAATCTTTTTCTTTTCGCTGACAGAAGTGTTTTCGTATGCTTCGTGGTTGATTTTTGTGAGCATATCATCAATGCTTGCGTGAATTTTTGTGTTTTCAAGAGAAACGGATGCGCCGATTGCATCTCCGCGTGCGCTTATTGCGTCGCAAAGCTCTCCCATGGAGAGTGCGCCTCTTCCTGCCATCGCGCATTTAAGTCCGTCTGCTCCGGCTTTGATTGCGGCAACCGCACAGGCAACCGCCATGCCGATTGCATCGGATACGCAAACGTAAACAGGGATGCTTACGGCTGATTTGATTTTCGCGGTAAGAGCTGCGATTTCATCGGGAAGGGATACGCCTGCATCATCGCAAATCGTGATAATGCCCGCACCGTTTTCTTCTGCCGCCTTTGCTGCAGTGATGAGAAAATCCTCATCTGCGCGGGTTGCGTCAAGTGCAACAAACTCAATGTCGTTGCAAAGCGCCTTTGCGGATGCGGTGAGAACCGAAATCTTTTCGAGCATCTTATCAGCCTTGACGTGGTAGGAATATTCCATCTGTACGGTGGATGTAGGAACCTCTATCTGGAGACGCGGGGAAACTGCATCCTTTACGCATTCCCACGCATCCTTTACGCTTTCTGCAGAAAAGCCTACAGGAATTGCAACCGTGCTTTTCTTAACTGTGTTTGCAATTGTTTTATAAATAATGGTATCCTCGCGCACGTTGCTTATGGGAGCAAGCTCAAGTGAATCTGCGCCCAGTGTATCGGAGGTGTTGGCAATAGCTGTTTTTTCGCGGAAAAGGAGCGAAACTTCGCGCTCTCCGGCAAGCTTTTTCAAGGTAATGTCTGCAATGTTGATTTTCTTCATCGTGAAAACCCCTTTCAAATATAAATCTTTTCGGGATAAGCAACAAAAAGCGCTTTCATCTCTTTGTTGACTTAAAGAGACGAAAGCGTTAAAATCTAAAATTAAAACCTTCCGCGGTACCACTCTTTTTCATCCTGCAAGGATGCCCTCAGATGCTGACACATCTTAACTCTGTTACGGGAGTTCCCGTCCGCCCCTACTCTTAAAAAATTTCACGGCAACCGCTCCGCGGTGAGTTCAGCAATTCTTTTCCGATGTCTTGCACCGACCGGCATCTCTCTGAAAGGCAAAAGAGCTTTGCTTAATATTCCGCATCATCGCGTTTGATATTTAATTGTGAAATATTATATCACCGAGTTCTTCGTTTGTCAATAACTTTTTTCAATTTTTTCGAATAATGTTTCGGTAGCTGCCGGGAGTTGCCCCGGTGGCTTTTTTAAATACACGGCAGAAATACTGGAGAGAAGAAAAGCCGCTTTGCAGGGCGCATTCCTCAAGACTGAGAAACGGAGAGCGCATAAGCTCCTTCGCTTTTTTCAGTCTTACTGATATTATATACTGCGCGGGAGATACGTCAAACTGTGCCTTGAACAGCTTGCGGAAATACACCTCGCTTAAGTCTATGCTTTCGGCAAGCGAGGTTACGCTGAGAGAAAGGTCTTTGAAGTTCGTGTCAATATATTCCTTTGCCGCGTTTATCTTGCCTCGGGCACCGGGCGAGGTATATTCGCGATTCGCAGTTGTGCGTATAATGCCGTAGATGTCGTAAACGAGTGACATGCATTCCTGAAAAGACGATGCCGAGGTGGAATTATAGCATTTTAAAAGCTTTCGGAACATATTCTCTGCGTGCTCCGGATTTTTGGGAGAAAAAACCTTGTTCTGTCGCGGGGCGATGCCGTCAAAGATAAAATCAACATATATAATTGAATAGTCCGGATCCGTGACGGTAAGCTTATATCCCGTTTCGCGGCTGGCATAGAGGATATCGCCTTTTTTGACGGTGATGATGCTCCCGTCGTCAAACGTATATGTGGCAGAGCCGGAAAGCGTGTAGCCGAAAACATCGCATTCTCTGTAGTTTACATGGCGGAAATGGAGCGATGCGAGGGTTTTTGTTTTTTGGACGGTTATAAAATTCTTTACATAAAACTCATTCTGCGTTATATCCGGTCTCATAAGATTTTCGTCACCTCGGTACAATTGTTACCATTATATTACCATTTTTTTAACCGCTGTGCAACGGAAAAATGTAGCAGTTGTTTCGAAAAGTGCAAAATAACCGCTTGTGAAGATTTACAGGCGAAAACTCGGAATATATAATGAAAATACAGTGATATGCCCGTTCTGAGTACAGAGGGCACGAATATAAAAATGTATAAATTTGGGAGGAAATCAATTATGAAGAAATTACTTGCAATTTTCCTTGCAGTCACGATGATTGCAACATTTATCCCAAGCGCATTTGCAGTGGAAACAGAAGGAGAGGGGGAACAAATCTCAATTGTGTGTGATCTCGGAAATTTGTTGAAAGACTATGGCTCAACAGTTTCGCTTTCGCAGCTTAACACTGATTCTAATGGTATATTCAAATATGTCAGGTCATCGCTCACAACAGACACTACCGTTAAGGACGGAGTCTATGCAACCGAGGCAGCTGCATCCGGAAATACAATCAAGGTGGCGGGAATAGTACCGAATCTTCACCTTAGAATTTTTGGCGGTAGATATATATGCTTTGAAATTACAGTACCAAAGAACGGAGTGTATTCATTAACAACAGTGTCTCAAAAAAACACTCGGGGACAGCCGTTAAATGTTTATATGACTGATGCCGCAACATACTATGCTCAGGATACATTTGAAATTGCCAATCTCGGAGAAATAGAGGGAACAATCAACTGCTACGATTCAACAAGCTCATACTCTGACATTACATCCAGTGGCGACTGGGAGCTCGTGACAGTATTTGAGAATAAGACACTTGCGGCAGGGAGATATGTTATTACATTCCAGGGTGCGGGTCAGACAGGTGTTA
>JAFQGO010000141.1:0-4004 GCA_017398225.1 Oscillospiraceae bacterium
CCCGTTGGGAACGGTGAAGATGGTAACGGATGGAGATACCTCTCCGAAAGCACTTTCACCGATTAAAATAGCCGAAAAGGGAAGCTATTATCTTGTTTTTGTTCCAAACGGAGCCGACGGTGAGGTTGTGGAGAGATATGCGGCTCATAGCAGTGCAACTCCGCAATGGGTCTGGATTCAACCGAAATCCTTTTCACTTACGAAAATTGAAGATGATTCCGATATCCCCGAAATGCCGGAAAAATTTGAGATAAGCTTCAGCAATGAGGGAACTTCGTTTGATTTTACCGTTCCGGAAACCGGTGCATATGACCTTTTCTTTAAATTTGCAAAGAATGCTTCGGGCGGCACAGGATATGCCTATATAGACGGCAAATATGTGGGCGAAGCGGATTTCTACAGCAGCACTGCAAAGAACACAAACTCCGTAGAATTCCGTTCCGTTTCGCTTGAAGCAGGAATGACGCATACGCTTACGCTTGTCGCGGCGGAAAACGGCGCCGGTGGCTCTGCCGGGATGTACCCGAAGGGAATGGTGTTAAGAGCGGCAGAAACGCTTGCACAGCCGACTAAGCTTTTGTTAAGCTTCCCGAATACCGATTTGATTCTGGGAGATACCGTATGGGCAGATGTTAAATATGAGTTTGATAACGGAAGCGTAATACCGGCGCACGAAAAGTCCCTTGAAACGATTGACACGTCATCGGCGTATACGCTCGAGGTAGACGGCACGGCGGTCACGGTGGGAGCGGGAGGCCTGCTTTCAAGCGCAGAGCCCGGAACCGCCAAGGTCAGAGCCGTTACCGGTGAGCTTACATCGGAATGGGTTTCCGTCACCGTTATAAAGAAGCAGATTGGCAGCGCGGAGATCACAACGCCTAAGGAATGGATTCTTCTCTCAAATTCCGAGGGAATGAAGATGAATGTAACGGCAAAATACAACACCGGAGATGATGTTGATGTTGCAAATGATGCAAGCATTGCTTACAGAAGCTCCGATGAAACAATCGCCACGGTAACACAGAACGGAATAATTTTGCCCGTCGGCGCAGGTGAGGCGACTGTTTACGCCGATGTAACGGTGGAAGACGCTATGGTCACTGCGGAAAAGAAGATTCTGATTTCGAAAAATCCCATATATCCCGATGTCTTCGTCAATTTTAACTATGACGGAGTTGTGAATGATGCAGCGGTTACGGCAACGCTTGAAGTGCAAGGCTGGGGGATTAACAAAGAAAAAACCGATGCAGCTCTTCTGGCGGACGGTATTATAAAGCACAAAACGAACTACGGTCTTCAGGTACAGGGCAGTACAGCGGAAAGCAATAACACGTTAGCTATTGATTTTGTTGTTCCGGAGACCTGTGCATATGATCTCGTGATGAAACACTGCATTGTGGGCAACGGCGGCACAGCATATATATACATAGACGGTATTTATGCCGGTGAAGTGAATTTCCACAACAAAACACAGGTAAATGACAGCTTCACGCCGCTTCGCTCCTTCTATCTTGAAGAGGGAAAAACGCATACGCTTACGCTCGTTTCAATGAAGAACGGCGGAAACGGCAACGCAAGAATGTATCCGGGCGGGCTTAAGCTTACCGGAAACGGGGAGCTGGCGGGCATTTCGGCAGTCACGTTTAAGACAGAAAGAAGCTCAATTGCGGCAGGAGAAACAGAGCTGTATGAGGTTTATGCACGTCAGGAAAACGGCGTTGAGTTCTTCCCGAGAGCATCGCTTGACGGCGTTACGGAAACCGGGCTTACGGTTGAGAGCTCGGACACGGACGTGGCGGTTCTTGAGAACGGCTATATAAAAGGTATATCGCCCGGCAAAGCAGACATTCGCATTTCGGGAAGACTGAACGGAACAGATGTGGATATAGCATTTGAATTTACGGTAAACGAGAATACCTATAAAGAAGCAAAAATAGATGTTGCGATTGATAAATTCTTCATCGGCGGAAAAACGGAGCTTTCGGTTTCGGCATACCTCTCCGACGGAAGCAGAATAAACGACCGTGACATAAGCGTAAGCTTCGCATCCGACAAAACAGATGTCGCAGAGGTTTCCGGAAAAACTCTTTCCATGGTCGCAGAGGGCGAAGCGAAGATTATTGCGCAAATAACCTTCAACGGGCAGACATACACGGAAGAGAAAAAAATCAAGGTTGTGCCCATTTCGATTGAAAGAATAGAAGCGAGCATAAAAGAGACGATAATATCTTCGTTCTCGGATGCGGGCGCAAAAATCAGCGTAAAAGCATTTAATAACGACGGCACGGATGCATCTCTTGAAGGTGCGGTATACAGCTATGAAAGCATGACCCCGGATATCGTGAGCGTAACCGAGGACGGATATGTCTGTTATGTTTCTGCCGGCAAGGGCATCGTAAAGGTAACAGCGAGCCTCGGCGGTGTAGACTTAACATATGACCTTGAGGTCGTGTCAAGCTCCGGAAAGACCGAGCCCACTGTTTTCACATATGAGATGCGCGAAAACGCAAGAGACAATATAAGCAAATACAGCTGGGCGAAAAGCAAGCAGAAAACGGCTGTCGCAAACGCGGAAAGAGATATTGCAAACCTTGATGCGATATATGATCTTATAATGTATGAGGGCATTCCGCGCTCGTTTACGCCGGCGCTTCTGAATGACCCGAAGGCATATAGCTGTGTTTACTGCGGAATAGATATCAGAAAGAAGTACTCGCAATACGGTTGGGTTATGGATCCGCTGACCCGTCCGTGGCAGATTCAGTGCCCGGATTGCAAGCGCCTTTTCCCGTCAAACGACTTTGAAAGCTTTTATGAGCTCGGTCTTGACCAAAAGGGACAGTTTGACCGTACGCGCGCGCTTGAAGCACACAGAGAATTGTTCGTGGATAAAGAGAATTCTCCGGCATCGCCGGGCACTAAGGAGTGGAGTGCGGATTGGTGTGCGTACTACGGCTATGGAAAAGGATATCTGAAAAATGAGCTGTATAAGGAGGTTGGCGAGACCCTCGGCGTGGCAACCGATAAGGTGGCAACGTGGGCGGTTGACGACGGCTACGGCTGGGAAACGGGAACAACAAACGACAATGGATATCCGATTAAGAAAGCGTTTGTCGCCGTATACAACCACTTCCTGTATTCGAGCATGAATAACTCCAATGTGATTATTCAGGCTTTGGATAATCTGCGCGAGGCGTATGTTTATACAGGTGATATTAAATACGGCAGAGCGGGTGCTATCCTTATCGACAGGCTCGCAGATGTTTATCCGAGCTATAACTTAGCTCCGTATGCAATGTATCAGAACTCGCACGGCGGAGGAAACGCAGGCAAAATACTTGGAAATATCTGGGAGAACTCTCTGGCAAAGGCTCTGATTAACGCATACGATGCATTCTGGCCCGCTATGGAGGATCCGCAGGTAATAGATTACCTTTCCGAAAAAGCAGTACAGTTCGGCCTTGAAAACCCGAAAACATCTGCAGATATGATTCGTGAAAACTGTGAAACCGGTATTCTCCGCGAGGTGTTCAAGGGTGTCAAGGCCGCTCAGATGAAGGGTAATTTCGGTATGGTGCAGGAAACTGCCGCTCTTGCGGGAATTGCGCTTGATACATATCCGGAATCAGCTGAGATATTTGAGTGGATTGAAAGTGAGCAAAAATTCACGACAACTAAAGGTTGTCCTGTGGTAGGATATCCGGACAGAACGGCGACGGTGTATACCGCAAGCTCAGGCGGAGATATCTTTAATACAATTATAAACAGGACTGACCGCGATGGCTTCGGAGACGAAGGATCTGCACAGTATAACCTTCTCTGGGTTACGAGAACGCTTAATATGGCCGAAGCATTCCACCGCTACGGAAAATATGATGGACTTAACCTGTATGAGAATGTTAAATACAAGAAGATGCTTACCTCCATCCTTAATATGACGGTCGGAAGCGGATATACGCTTCAGATCGGCGACGATAACAGAACAGGTTCGCTTGAAAACGAAA
>JAFQGO010000142.1:0-8860 GCA_017398225.1 Oscillospiraceae bacterium
ATCGAAAAGAACAACGGAATACGGCTTGCGGCGGATTTTTTCGGTAAGCTGTCCTGCTTCATCATAGCCGACATATCCCGGAGGCGCGCCGATAAGCTTCGACACAGCATGCTTTTCCATAAACTCGGACATATCAAGGCGGATAAGCGATTCGGGAGAGTTGAACAAATCGGAAGCAAGGCATTTTACAAGCTCGGTTTTACCGACACCGGTGGAGCCGGTGAAGAGGAAGGAAACAGGCTTTCTCTTCGGTGAGATACCCACGCGGTTGCGCTTTATTGCGGCGGCAACAGCGCTGACTGCCTCATCCTGACCGATAATGCGTCGCTTTAAGCGGCTCTCAAGCTCGGATAAGCGCTTGAATTCTGTTTCGCATATTGCAGATGCCGGTATCTTTGTCCACAGCTCAATGACTCTTGCAAGATCCTCCTCGGAAAGCTCGGGAACGGGTTCTTGCGAAAGCTCTTCATGGCGCTCTTTCAGCTTGCATTCCTCGCTCTTTAAAAGAGCAAGGCGTTCAAATGCCTGCTCAGACGTATCGGACAGAAGCGTCTCACGCTCTGCTTCGATTTCGCAGAGCTTCTTCTCGACAAGAATAAGCTCTGTGATTGCTTTGCTCTTAAGATTCAAATCAGAACAAGCTTCATCGATTAAGTCAATTGCCTTATCCGGAAGAAAACGGTCGGTTATATATCTCTCGGAAAGAGTGACGGCAAGGCGTGCTATTTCGTCGGTTATGTGCACGCAGTGGAAGCGTTCGTAGTAATGCGCGATACCGCGGATTATTTCCACGGTTTCGTCGATGGACGGCTCGTTCACGATAACCGTCTGGAAGCGGCGCTCAAGTGCACTGTCCTTCTCAATATGCTTTCTGTATTCGGTAAAGGTAGTTGCACCTATAACCTGAATTTCGCCGCGGGAAAGGGCAGGCTTTAAGATGTTTGCCGCGTTCATTGAGCCTTCGGCATCGCCTGCACCGACAAGGGTGTGAACCTCGTCAATAACAAGAATAACGTTACCTTTCTTTTTTATGTCGTCAATAAGCCCTTTCATACGGCTTTCAAACTGACCTCGGAACTGAGTGCCGGCAACAAGCGACGTAAGGTCAAGAAGGTATATTTCCTTGTCGCAAAGCTTTGCGGGAACGCTGCCTTCGCTTACCTTTATAGCGAGACCCTCGGCGATCGCTGTTTTACCTACACCCGGCTCACCTATAAGGCACGGGTTGTTTTTCTGACGGCGGTTGAGTATCTGGATAACGCGCTCAATTTCAACATCGCGACCGACAATTCTGTCAAGCTTTCCGCTTTTTGCGCGGTCTGTGAGTGAAATACAGAAGTTGTCGAGAAATTTAAACTTCGGCGGCTTTTTTTCTCCCTTGCGCGGCTCTGTTCCGGTTGGTGCGGAGGTGTGTGATGGCTGCTCCGGCTGATGGGGAACAGCACCGAAAAGCTTGTTGAGAAAAGGAAAGGTTGCTGTTTTTCCGTCAGCATCCTCTGCTGCGGTTTCATCGGCAAGGGCGGGGAGTTCGTCTCCGCTAAACTCGCCGAGCATACCCATCATTTCTCCTGTCATTGCGTCAAGCTCCTCATCGGAAATGCCCATCTTTTTCATAAAATCATCGACGGGCTTTATTCCGAGCTCGCGTGCGCATTTAAGGCAGATGCCTTCACTTGTGGTCTTGTCACCTTCGACCTTTGTGATAAATATTACGGCAAGGTTTTTCTTGCATCTGCTGCATAAAGTAGGCTGCATAGTAGTTTACCAATCCTTTTTATAGATTATACTTTTAGTTTTTTATTAAAACGATGTAGTATCGTGTGTTTTTTTGAATTTAAGATACTGGCAGAGGTAGCTGAAAAATGCGAGAAAGGATACGGCTACCGCTGCATAGGCAAAAACGGTTCTTACCACGGGAGGAATGATCTTGTCAAAGAGAAGGATGAGTATTCCTCCGATGACGAGAACAACCGTTGCAAGCTTTCCAAAAACATTTGCCTGGAAAACTGCGGAAACCTCGTGGTAAAGCTTGACTCCGCCCATAACCTGAAGAAAATCCTTTGCGAATATCAGTGCAATGATCCACCATGGGATAAGCCCTGCGATTGATATGCACACAAAGACTGTTATTGTCATCATTTTGTCGGCGAGCGGGTCAAGA
Organism: Oscillospiraceae bacterium; assembly: GCA_017398225.1. Classification (GTDB taxonomy): domain Bacteria; phylum Bacillota; class Clostridia; order Oscillospirales; family JAAYXM01; genus SIG480. The sequence continues at coordinate 2,162 of JAFQGO010000142.1, forward strand.
ATTTTGCCGAGCTTGGTTATGAGGTTGAATTTGCGCGCAATAATGCCGTCGAGCACATCGGTTATACCTGCAAGTGCATACACGCCGGCGGCATAGGCATACGCGTGCGGGCTGTCGGAGAAAAAGACAACCACAAAAACCGGAACAAGACACATTCTGAAGATTGATAATAAATTCGGTATATTCATGTTTTTTAACTTCCTGTCTTATATAAAATTGACATTTTTTTTATCTGTTTAAACCTTAAGGTGTTCGACTCCCGTCGGCTTAAGTGTGGCAGAGAGTGCCGTTATCGGAGAAAAGCTCAAAATATTCTTCAGCAAGAATGTTTTGTTCACTGTTTCGCTGTCGAGAACTATCCCGAATTTCAGCATTACGAAGGAAAGTGCCACTAATATAAGATAACCCAATATAATACCTAAAATAAGTCCGAGTGTTTTATTTATAAAATTGATTCCCGGAATTTTTGACGCTAAGTTCAGAATTTTGAATAAAAGCGTCAGAACAAGCAGAGAGAGCAGAAAGAAAATGACGAACAGAACGGAATATGTAATTTTATATGCTATGCTGTTTGTCATTGCGACAATAGGTGTTACGATACTTTTTGTCATTGCTTCCGTAAAGTCCGAAATCGCATCATGCACGATGTTCTCGGAAAAGCCGAGGTCAAGGAAAAGGTCGCCGACGGCAGTTGGATCGGATGCAGCTTCCTGCGGAGTGAGCTCTTCGCTTTTTGGCTCAATTGCCGAGGTTATGTAAGGAGAAACATATTTTTCTGAAATATACGGAGTTGCCTTCTCTGCGAGAAAACCGGCACAGGAAAATGCCAGAACAACCGCGAGAATCCCGGCAAGCGTTTTTATCAGTCCGCGGCTTCTTCCGCGCAGTGCCGAGAAAAGAAGGATTGCCGCGGCGGCAAGGTCAACAATCAAAGGAGTAAAAGCCATTCCGAACACCTCCGGTAACATTTTATTCTACATAAAGCATTGCAAAATTATCGCCTATAGACAGCACGGAGCCGTCAGAATTTACAATGCAGTGCGTGATTGATGCAGGAATCATAAACTCACTGTCTGCAGTAAGCTCGTCGTTATACACGGTGCATTTATCAGCATACTGTACAGACACATAGTCGCCGGCGCAGGATATCGAATAAACATCATCCCCGATATCCATAACCCTTGAGGTTCCGTTTCCGGAAACGAGCAGAAGCCTTGTGTTTCCGCCGTTCTGATAATTATCAAGAAGAATGGCAATGTGTTTTCCGTCAGCGGCGGTAAAGCTTTTCAGCGGCATGTCTTCGTAGGATATTTCAGAAATCAGGTTTCCGCTTCCATCAAGAAGAAGGCTTCTGTCGTTGCAGATAACGAAGATTTTTCCGTCTTTTCTGTAAGTGATATCAAGCGGCATTGAAGCACCGAGAGGGACTGTTGCATAAAAGCTGTCCTCGGCGGTTTTTCCAAGATGAAGCTCGGCGTTAAAGCTTCCGTCCGTCGTTCCGTATGCCGCGATTGCAACGGTTTTTCCACCCGGGGAAACAGCGGCATCGAAAATGTATTTTTCGGAAGAGTGGAATTTATAAACCGGTTCAAATTTTGAGTCGTACACGGTTACCAGAGACTTGCAGTCATCGTCATCCGTCACGACTGTAAAATCACCTGAGCTGTTCATACTGATGTTTAAAATCTGAGCATCGCATGTTCCGGAATATAAAAGCTTTTCCGGCGTTGCAACGTAGAAGTTAAGTCCTCCGAGGTCATATGCTGCAAAACGTGATTTAGAAGCAGATATCGCAGGCGATCGCAAAAGCACAGCTTCATTGAGAGTTGATTTTCCGGAGAGCTTGTAAGACATAAGCTTTTCCGGAGAAACAACACATAAGTTTCCGTTTATAACAGCAAACCTGTTATACTCGTTTGCATCAAACGCAATTGATGCTTCCGTGGCATCGCCGCGTACACCGTTGAATATCCAATAAGAAATCCGCTTAAGTGAGCCCGAGGTTATACGGTTATTAAGAAATATGACACTGCAAACAAAAAGCAGTATTGTGATAAACACGGCAAAACGACCTGAAAGGTGCTTGCTTCCTTTTCTTTTTGCAGACATTTAAGCCTCCGTAATAAATCATATTTGTATTCCGAAGCGTTCGGGATATATAACGTTTGTCATGTGCAGACCGTGCGCCGGTGCAGTAGGCCCCGCACGTCCGCGGTCTCCGCTTTCCAGTATTTCCGGAATATCACCGGCACGGATTTTTCCTGCCGCAACATCAAGGAGAGTGCCGGCTATTGTCCGCGCCATATTGTATAGAAATCCGTCTGCTGAAACCGTGAAAGAAACAATATCGCCGCATCGTGTCACGTCGCATTTGTATATTGTGCGGATCGTTGATTTCACCGGAGTGCCGAGACTTCGCATTGAAGCAAAATCGTGGGTTCCGACAAAATGGGATGCGGCAAGCGAGAGAAGCTCTGTATCGAGCGGATATCTGTAGTGCAGAGCGTATCTTTCCCAAAACGGATCGCGCATCCGTGTGTTGCTGATATAATAAGTATATTCCTTTTCAATGCAGGAATGAACAGGATGAAAATCATCGGGAACAACAAATGCGTTCTTTACCGATATATCCTTTGGTAAAAGCGAGCTTAAAGCGTAAGCAATGCGCGATACCGGAATATCGGAGCCGGTGCGGACTGACGCCACATATTTTTTGGCATGAACGCCTGTGTCTGTTCTTCCGCAGCCGACAACCTTGAGCGGCTCGCAAAAGAGAGATGAAACGGCGGCGTTGAGCGAAGACTGAACGCTTGCGGCGTTTGCCTGAGTCTGCCAGCCGTGGTACGCTGTTCCGTCATAAGACAGCGAAAGTGCGATATTTCTGCTCATAACACAACTCCAAAGCTGACGCTTGCCGAGATTACGGCAATTGCCGCAAACAGGACGGCGAAAAGAATGCATGCATAAATATCAATGGAAGAAAGCTTGAAAACGCGAAGTCTTACACGCCCTTCTCCACCGCGATAGCATCGGCATTCCATTGCAAGCGCGAGGTCTTCTGCGCGCTTGAATGCGTTTATGAAGAGCGGAACCAAAATGGGAACAAGCGCCCGTGCGCGGGAAAGAAGGCTTCCGGTTTCAAAGCTTGCTCCGCGCGATTTCTGCGCAGACATTATCTTGTCTGTTTCTTCGATAAGCGTGGGTATAAAGCGCAGGGCAATTGACATCATCATAGAAAGCTCGTGGACGGGAAAGCGCACCTTCTTTAAGGGAGAGAGCAATGCTTCAAGACCGTCAGTTAACATTATGGGAGACGTTGTATACGTCAGCATCACAAACGTTCCTGCGACAAGAAGAATGATCCTTACCGTCATATACAGCGCGGTTGCCACGCCTCCGGTCGTAACGGAAACTGTGCCGAGCTGAAGGAGAACATCTCCGCTTTTGGTATAAAAAACGTTAAGAACAGCGGTGAATGCCAGTAAAATCATAATAGGGCGCAGGCTTTTGAAGATAAGGCGCAGATTTATTTTGGTTATAAGGATAACCGTGATTAGAAGTGCAGATACGATGCAGTAAGGTATAATGCCTTTACACACAAAAAGCGCGATGATATAAGCAATTGTGAGAACTATCTTAACCCGCGGGTCAAGACGGTGGATTATGCTGTTGCCCGGAAAATACTGACCGAGCGCAACGTCTTTTATCATTTGCTTCCACCTCCGGGTGCAGTGATTGCCGAGACAGCCTGCTTTACGGTGTATATAGCATCGGGAAGCTGTATCCCGCGTGCTCGCAGTGCGTTCGCGATGTGCGCGACTTGCGGAATATCAAGTCCTGCATCGAGAAGAATTTCAGAATGGGAGAAAACCTCATCGGGCGTTCCCTGAAGAAGAACGCGTCCTCCGCTCATAACGAGAAGACGGTCTGCCATTGAGGCAACGTCCTCCATGCTGTGAGAAACAATAACGATTGCGGCACCGGTTTCATCCCGGTAGGCGCGTATATGGCGGAGTAAATCCTCGCGTCCCACAGGGTCAAGACCTGCGGTCGGTTCATCGAGAATGAGCACCTTCGGGCGCATTGCGATAACGCCCGCAATGGCAACGCGGCGTTTCTGACCGCCTGAAAGCTCAAAGGGGGAAGAGTCAAGAAGCGATTCGTCAAGGCCTGCAAAGCGGGCAGCCTCGCGGACGCGCTCGTCAATCTCAGGAGCCGGAAGCTTCATATTACCGGGTCCGAAGGCAATGTCCTTGTATACCGTTTCTTCAAAGAGCTGGTATTCCGGATACTGAAGAACAAGACCGACGTTAAAGCGGATGCTGTGGGTAAATTCTTTTGACTTGAAGATATCCTCTCCGCAGTAGGTTATGCTGCCGGAGGACGGTTTTATAAGGCCGTTCAAGTGAGAAATGAGCGTAGATTTGCCCGAGCCGGTATGACCGATAATCCCGAGCGTTTCGCCGGGATAGATGTCAAGATTTATATCGTTTACAGCAGAACATTCAAAGGGCGTTTTGGGGCTGTATACATGCGAAAGTCCCCGTATGCTCATTACAGCGTTCACCTTACGTGATACCTCTGTTAATTCGAGGTGAGAAGTCTTAAGGTGCTCGCCTTTCTGCGGTTTAAGTGCTTCTGCAATTGCATCGGCACATTCCTCTACGCTGATTTTATCAAGCGGAAAATCAAAGCCTGCGCGGTTAAGCTCCGAGAGAAGCTCAACGGTTTGCGGAACGGTAAGCCCAAGCTTGTGAAGAAGCTCCGTCTGCGGGAAAATCTCTTTTGGAGTTCCTTCCAAAACCTGTTTTCCGCGGTCCATGATTATTATTCTGTCTGCCATTGCGGCTTCGTTCATATGATGCGTAATAAGAACAATTGTGATGCCGTGGTTTTTGTTAAGCTCACGCGTTATTCTCAGCACATCGCGCCGTCCGGACGGGTCAAGCATTGATGTCGGCTCGTCAAGGACGATACAGCGCGGACGCATTGCAATGATTCCCGCAATTGCTATGCGTTGCTTCTGACCGCCGGAGAGAAGATGTGGTGCGTGATCACGGTATTCATACATACCAACTGTTTTGAGTGCATCATCAACTCGCTTGCGGATTTCCTCTCTCGGAAGACCGAGATTTTCCGGCCCGAAGGCAACATCTTCCTCCGTTATCGTTGCGACAATCTGGTTGTCGGGATTTTGAAAGACCATTCCGCAGGTTCTGCGTATCTCAAACAAAAGCTCTTCGGAAAGTGTGTCCATACCGTCAACGAGAACACGTCCTCCGCAAGGGAGAAGAACGGCGTTGAAGTGCTTTGCAAGCGAGGATTTGCCTGAGCCGTTGTGACCGAGAATAGCAAGGTATTCTCCGTCGTGGACGGAAACGTTGACCTCGGATAATGCGGTTTTGCCGCCTGATTCCCCGGTGTTATATCTGAATGTAAGATTTTCCGATTTTATAATATCCTTCATAACGTGAAAACCTCTTAAACGTGCCACCTCATGGCACTTCCTGCCGGCAGGTAAAGCCCGGTTTCGGCAACCGGAAGACCAAGCTCGTCACATTCGCTGACCCCGCCGTATTTTTTTGTGAAAATCATATCCGCCATATACTTCGTAACTGACGGAGCGAGCCCCGTGGTGTAAGAGCTTATGAGAACGAACAGCGGCTCGTCGGAAAGTACACCTGAGCAGAGATTTACGAAATCAAACAAATTGTTTTCAATCTTCCATATCTCGCCGGTAGGTCCGCGTCCGTATGACGGCGGATCCATAATGATTGCATCATATTTTCTGCCGCGTCTTATCTCGCGCTCAACAAACTTTGCGCAGTCATCCACTATCCAACGGATAGGCGCATCGGAAAGACCTGAGCTTGCCGCGTTTTCGCGCGCCCATGCAACCATCCCGCGTGCCGCATCAACGTGGCAGACGGAAGCGCCCGCCTTTGCCGCAGCGATGGTGGCCGCACCCGTGTACGCAAAAAGATTAAGCACGTTTACAGGTCTGCCGGCATTTGAGACCATATCCATAATAAAGTCCCAGTTTGATGCCTGCTCGGGGAAAATGCCGGTGTGCTTGAAATTCATCGGCTTTAAGTTGAATGTGAGGTCTTTATAGTTGATTGACCACGAAGCGGGCAGAGTTCTGTTCGTCCAGCTTCCGCCGCCGGAGGACGAGCGGGAGTAAAGCGCGTCATATTTCTTCCAGCGCGGATGCTCTCTATGGGAAGACCATATTGCCTGAGGCTCGGGGCGGACAAGATAATAATCCCCCCAGCGCTCAAGCTTTTCGCCGTCTCCGCAGTCTATAACATTGTAATCGTCAAAATTTTCGGCAATCCACATAATAACAAAATTTCCTTTATTTACACTGATATTATATCAATTCTATATGATATCACAAATTCTGCGAAACGTCAATCAATTACACAGATTATTCACGGATTTTACATAATTTCGGGAGACGAAAAAAACAATCAGATGGCGGATGCAAAATAACCGTCATCTGATATGGGCGCACTCGTAAGTAATGTAAAATGATAGATTTAACATTTTTTATATCTCTTACTTCGAATTTGGTATTGCTTTTATTCGAGATTTGGAATATAATATTATTTGTAATAAATAAGGAGCGTAAGTTTATGGAAGTTATGTCTGCAAGAGAAGCCGCTGATAAGTGGGGCATATCCCAGAGAAGAGTGG
>JAFQGO010000143.1:0-5932 GCA_017398225.1 Oscillospiraceae bacterium
ACAGTGTAAGGTGCAGAAATTCGCCCACCGGACATTTATCCGCTATCATAAAGCGAACATCTCCGCCCTTTATCTCTGCGGCGATACGGGTCATAAGAATATCCGTTGTGCACTCCTCACCCTCGACCTGCATCATCCGCATATATACCCCCACCGGAGTAAGCACGCCGATTACTGTATTCTCATCAGAAAGCGCACCCCGCATATTTTCTTTGCTTTCAAAAAAGGCAATTGAATGAGGAATCATAGACACCTGAAAATCATATTCATTTCCCGCCGTGAGGTTCTGTGCCGCAAGATGCCCCATAACGCGCGCGCAAATTCCCTTTCCGTTATCGGGATTTTTGAGAAACGCCTTACAGTCAAGCATATCATCGCGCTCGGCGGAAAATTCCTGTGAAAACTCAAGATTCCAGACCGTTGTTCCGTTGAAATGCGGATCGATGTTAAGAAGGCTTACGCTCTTGGTGTTGTGATCAAGCGCTACTCTCTCCCACACCTCTGCACCGCTTTTGTCACTCCATACGGCATATGCACCGTTCTCAACCGGAAGAATACTCCCTGAATTGAGCACAAAATCTGCAAGGCGGTATGCACCGTCTTCATTTTCGATATTGAATCCTATATTTTCAAAAACCGTCGCCATAGCTGTTTCCTCCGTACAGTTTTACATTCATAAAGAATATTTTACCATATGTAAACTCAAATTTCCAGTGTTTTATATCAAGATATCAAAATTTATGCGCTTTGAAATCCGAAATAGGAAAGAAGCCCGCGATATATGGCATCCGCAAACTCATATCTGTCCTCATCAAGCTTTTCGGCATCGTCTTCATTTGTTATATACGCAAGTTCTAAAAGCACAGCCGGCATCTGCGTTCTTCGCAAAACATACAGCGACGGACGCACAAACACTCCGTTGCGCTTTGTATCAAGACGCTCCGTTATTGAATCGAGGAGATTTTCCGCAAGCGCCTGCGCCTGACCGCCCGAACGGATAATATACATTTCAGTTCCGTTCACATTAGGGTTCGTATTTGCATTCACATGAATGCTGAGAAAATAATCTGCGCCCCAGCTGTTTGCATCGTTCACCCGCGCTGCAAGGCTTTCTGCATTTGTCGAGCCAAGCGTTGTGTCCTCGGTCGGGCGGGAAACGCGCGCTTCAAAACGGGGGTCCTGCGACAGAATATCACGCAGGTATATTCCCACATCGTATGTTATGTCCTGCTCGCGGAGCCCGAAGCCTTCCGCCCCAGCATTCACTCCCTGCGGGTTATGTCCCTGGTCAATATAGATTTTTATAGCCATAATAAACGCCTCCTTTATATTGCACTATACGGAGTTTTTTCAAAAAAGTTTCCTGATTTTTAAAAAAAGGACACGCAAGGTGAAAATAGGTCAAAAAATACCCGTGATTGTGCATTGACTTTAAAAGCTTTTATGATATAATTAGTAAAAACACTTTAAGAGGTGAAAGCTATGCGCGAATACAGATTATTTGATACCTTCCCTGCAACAAAATGGCTCGAAAGTGTACCTGTAGGAAATGGCAGAATGGGCGGCACGCTTATGTGCGGTGTTTCAGAGGAGGTTATGATTTTAAACGAAGAAACCGTCTGGTCATCACAGCCCGGAGGTGAGGCGAACCCTGAAATGCCCGCAAAGCTTGAGACTATAAAACAGCTTTTCCGCGAAGGAAAGCCCGCAGAAGCAGACAAGCTTGCAAACACTCTCCTCTCCGACTGTTTCACAAGAATCCGCTCTTACGAAACAGCAGGTCAGCTCAAAATTTCTCTTCACGAAAGCGACCATTGCCGTGATTACCGTCATGAACTCGACCTTATGCGCGGTATAGCAAAGGTTGAATATACGCATCGCGGAACACATTATGTCCGTGAATGCTTCTCATCATACCCCGACAACGTTATCGTCTATCACGTCACAAGTGACGGGGATGCCCTTGATGCGGAAATCGGCTATGACCGCGAGCACACGCTTTCCAAAAAGGCTGACGGAAATGAGCTTTGCATTATTGCTCGCACAATCTGCGGCAACCACAAGTTCTGCGTTAAAATCCGCGTTATAACAGACGGCACGGTAACCGCAAATAGCGGAAGTCTTTTCGTTTCTGACACGAATGAATTTACCGTTCTTGTAAACATCGCTACGGAATTCCGACACGGTGAAAGCTTTGAAGATGCGGTTATCTTCCCTTCAAACACGGATTACAACGCATTGCGTCTCCACCACGAAAAGGATTTTCTGTCTGTGATGTCGCGCGCGGATATAAAGGTTCCGGAAGCTCTCGAGATGGAAGATGTTTCTATGCCGCTGCGCATACATGCGCTTACCTGCAACCGCCCCAACGACGGCGGACTTGTTATGATGGTATGGCAGTTCGGAAGATATCTTCTCACGTCTTCAAGCCGCCCCGGAACACTTCCTGCAAACCTTCAGGGAATGTGGGTTGACAAGGATGTGTCACCGTGGAGCTCGGATTACCACACAAATATCAATCTGCAGATGAATTATTGGCCGGCAGAGGTTGCAAACCTTTCCGACTGCCATATGCAGCTATTTGATTATATGAAGAACTTCTTGCTTGAGTCCGGCAAGAAAACGGCAAAAACAGGCTACAATGCACGAGGAAGCGTCGTGCATCATTTAAGTGACATTTACGGCTTCACGTCCCCCGCCGACGGGCTCTGGGGTATATGGCCGCACGGTCTTTCATGGCTTTGTTTTCACCTTTGGGAGCACTGGCTCTTTACCCGTGATGAGGAATTTCTGCGCGATACTGCGTATGAGATGATACGCGAAAGCTCACTTTTCTTCCTCGACACGATGTTTGAGGACAAAAAGGGACGGCTTGTTTATGCTCCGTCTTCAAGCCCGGAGAACCGCTACTGGGCAGAAGATGAAAACGGAGAAAAATACGCCTGCTTCCTTGCAATGAGCTCTACCATGGACACAAGCATCATCGGCGGACTTCTGCGGATGTACATAAAAGCTTCCGAAATTCTCGGCATTGAGAATTCAGACACAAAGGATGCTGTGGCTGCGCTCGAAAAGCTCCCCAAGCTTTTTGTCGGGCGTCACGGTCAGCTTGCAGAGTGGATTGAAGACTACGAGGAAACAGAAATAGGTCACAGACATTTTTCAAACACGTTTGCATTCTTTCCCGACAATGCGATAACGCGTGAAACACCCGAGCTTTACAAAGCAATTGAGGTTACGCTTTCACGCAGACTTTCGGGGGGGACTGACGCACACGGACAAGGTGCTACAAGCGTCGGCTGGAGCCTTGCGTGGCTGACATGCCAGTTTGCACGTCTGCGCAAGGGCAACGACGCTTACCAAATGGTTGAAAATTATATCACCCGCGCTACAGCACCGAACCTTATGGATCATTACACGAAGTCAAATCAGGTGTTCCAGCTTGATGCTAATATGGGATATGTCGCAGGTGTCTGCGAGATGCTTATCCAGAGCCACGAAGGCTTCATTTCCCTACTTCCCGCTCTTCCCAAAAAATGGGATAACGGTTCATTCTGCGGACTTCGCGCACGCGGCGGATATGAGCTCGATGTGAAATGGGAAGATTACGAAATTCGCGACATATGCATCACCGCAGATTTTGACGGAGATGTGACACTTGAGCTTCCCGAGACTCAGAAAACGCTAAGTTTCCGCGATGACAAAGGCACCACCCACACCGCAACGGATAACAAGCTTACGCTCAGCATGCACAAAAACGAAAAACTCCACCTCACCGCGGAGTAGGAGTTATAACTTAACACACCACGCCATGCAGCTCATGCCGCATGGCGTGGTGTGTGTTTATGTGTTGATATATAGCACTTCTCCTGTCATTTTGTCGAGCTTTATTTGCGGACGATGGTTGATGTCTTCTCCGCCTCCGCCCAAAGGATTTTTCGGTTTAACAGTTTGAATTATCAGCCAAGCATCCTCATCGGCTAAATACGAAGCTGTCAATTGATACTTCATAATATCCGTCTCATATTCCAGTTCTTTTTCAGCGTATTTTTCCAATATAACCTTACCAACCGCCAAGGCTGTTTCCTCATCCGGAATAACACCTTCGTCTTTCAGTTTGGTTGTCGGGGAAACTTCAATCTGTTTTGAGCGATACGGAAATATGTTGACCTCCCAATCGCGTTGTTCCCAATCGGCGTAATATCCCAGCGCCCAGCAGATATCTCTCAAAGCAACATATGTATTTCCGTCTTCAACCAAGACAGGTTTCTTAAAGCTGATAACCTCATTTTCAAGCTTTATATCATACGTTGCAGCCTTGAAGTTTTTCATTGTATCAAAAGCGCTTGTATCTGACGCAATAGCTATCGCACAACACAACACCAGAAAACATATTGCCAATATTATACACTTAAAGCATTTCATAAACATCACCTATACATAATGTAGGCGTACTCACCGATTCGCATTGAGGCAGCGGAATCTCGCCGCCTCAATAGTTTTAAGTTTGATAAAAATGTACGTTTTGTTGTCCAATTCTCTACATTCAACGTCCTACATTCTTATGCGTACGTTTATCAAATTAAGTTAAATAAACTTAATTCCCATCGAGAGACGGCGGTGTTATACCTTCCATTTCTTCCACTACAGAACGTGTGTTGATGGAAACAACCTCTCCTGTATTTTTGTTCAGCAAAATGCCCGCAGGCGCAGCATTAGTGCCAATTCCCCAATCCCCCTTACATTCATAATACTGTGCAACATACCAAGCATTGTACGCTTCCGAATAATCAACATCAAGATAAAAGCGAATCTTCTCGGTTTCGTATTCATATTTTCTTCCTGCGTAACTCTCAAGGAGCATTTTTCCATATGTATATGCAGTTTCTGCATCAGGAACAATGCCTCGTTCCGTTCTTTCCGCATCCCCGTCTGCCCGAATTTCTGAGTTGAATCTGTCTATGACCGCTATACGATTTTCATTATCCCAGTATACGGGTATTCCCAGCGCCGAGCACACATCTCTTAACGAAACATATGTATTACCATTATTGTTAAAAATAGGCAATTTATTTGTGAAGTCAAGAGAGCCGACTTTTATCTGGTATTCTGCCTCTCGGAAATTCTCTTTACAAATAAGTTCCTCCGCACTCAGCACAGTTGTCAAACATAAAATTAACAAAATCAAAAGAAGGATCTTTTTCATTGCTATCTAAATTCCTCCAAATCCTTAATTGCGTTCAACCAACTGTCAGGATTGTTAATCCTTGCATTCACAAAATCATCATCAGTTGCTTTAGGAAAGTTCCATCTCAACAAATTTCCTAAAAGGGTATTATTGATTTCATAACGCGGATCCCGAGGTAAATCAGAACGTATTAATTGACCCATCGGATTATTGCTCCCACTAGTGTATAACCGCAAATTACCAACAGGGGACACTAAATAATAATCTAATCTCAATTCATTCGACTGTGCAATGTCTGAAATGTCGGGATTTCCTGACAATACATTATCGGGAGTCGAAAAGAAATCCTTTGTATTACTTGTAACACTGTCGTATATTCCGTGAGTATGAATCAACGATATAGGAGTTTCACTCCAATGAATGTAGAAGGTAATTTCACGTTCGCTATGAGTTTTTAGATCATTACGCGGTTCGTCATAGTAGTAATATATCTCTCCGTTTTCGTTAGTTTTGTAAATTGCAGAAGCAAGTTCTTCTCCCAGTTTAAACGATGTCATGGCAGTATAAAACCCAAAATCAGCAGCTGCTTCATTACGAGTTTTAAAATAATCACCTGGTGCTACCCCCCACGGATCCACATACTTCACAGGATTGTTATAGCAATACACATACCAGTTGGTCCCGTCGCGGATGGGGTCTTCCGCGGTGAATCTGCCGATAGACGGGTCGTAGTAACGGGCGCGG
>JAFQGO010000144.1:0-4682 GCA_017398225.1 Oscillospiraceae bacterium
ACGCGTACCGGGAAGCAAACCGCGCTATGTACGGCGAGGAATATGCGATACGTGCAAACGGCGGCTCTGATGTTTACAAAAAGGCGCAGAAAAAGGTAAAGCGCGGAAAGACAACGTGGGCGAAGTATTATGACGAATACTTCGGCAAGGCGGAACGGCGATTTGAGAAAATCTCCGACCGATTCGGCATCTCATATGCCGAGTTTGAAAAGATTGCTGATGCAATATCGAAGAACAGCACCAAGGATGAAAAAATAGAGGCGATAAAAAAGCTCGGATACAAGCGGAGCGTTGCGCGGAGAATTTATACGCTTTACAATGACGCGGAATAGAGAACACCTTACTTTCTTGTTTCGCCAAGAAAGTAAGCAAAGAACGCGAAAAGGGGAGAACTCGCGCGCCCACTCCCGTGGCGCAAGGAAACCTCCCCTTTTAACCCCTCCGCGCGCAACGCCGGCAGGGGAGAGAAAACAATTAAACGGAAGGGAGTTTTTATTATGAACATCAAAAAAACAGCGGTGGAGATTTGGGCAGAGTTTGAGAAGGGCAAGACGTATAACAAGTCTATTGACCTTTATGAGAACGTTAAGAAGTGTGAGAACTTCTATATCGGCAAACAGTGGGAGGGGCTTAACGCCCCTGACCTGCCGAAGCCTGTTCTGAACGTAACCAAGCGCGTTGTGAGCTATTTTATAGCGATGCTCGTGTCTGATGACGTGGGAATACTTCTTGAGCCGTATAAGAAGACAAAGACGTGGGTGAATCCGGAGAGTTATGCGGGGGGAGATCCCGCGCTGATGCGCGCCTTCGGTTCGACTGCGCCTATCGCCTTCGCTCAGGATGACATGAGGGGAGCTGACGAGCCGCAGCCAACAGAGATAATCCGCGAAGAGCTGGATGCGCGGGTAATCGAGACCGAGGTGGACAAGACGATTGAGCGCTGCAACATAAAGGCGCAGGCGCGAAAGATTGTCCGGAATGCGGCTGTTGACGGCGATGCGTATATGTACTTTTACTTCGATGGCAGCATAGACGCAGGAAACGGCGCGGAAGGCGGAATTGTTTCCGAGGTGCTTGACAACACAAGCGTTATATTCGGCAATCCGTACAAATACGACGTGCAGAAACAGCCGTATATAATAATTGCGACACCGTGCATGCTCTCCGACGTGCGCGAGGAAGCGAAACGGAACGGACTGGGAGAGGACGTTATTTCGCAGATCCACGCAGACGATGATACGGACATATACACCTACAAGCAGAGCGGGACAAGCGACCTCTGCACGGTTATAACAAAGCTCTGGAAGGAAAACGGAACGGTTCACGCGATGAAGATTACAAAGGACATTATTATCCGCGATGAGTGGGACACGGGATATGAGAGGTATCCCATTGCAAATCTGGTGTGGGAGGAAATTAAAAACTCTTACCACGGCATGAGCGCGGTTTTGCAAGTGATTCCGAATCAGATATGTATAAATCAGCTGTATGCAATGACAATCCACTGGACGAAAATGAACGCGCTTCCGAAGACGGTATACGACGCGACGAAGATTGCGAAATGGAGCAACAAGGTAGGACAGGCGATAGGCGTTGTAGGAAATCCGAATGATGCAGTTGCGTCGGCCCAAGGCGGCGCGAGCATGAGCCCGCAGGTGACAAACCTTATAAACGGGCTGATGCAGCACACGGCAGAGTACATGGGCGCAAACGATGCGGCGCTCGGGAACGTGAAGCCGGACAACACTTCGGCGATAATTGCCACGCAGAAAGCGGCGGCAATGCCTCTTGAGATTCAGAGGCTTGAGTATTTCCGCTGTATGGAAGAAGCTGTGAGGATAATGATTGACATCATACGCACGGACTACGGACTGCGGCCGATTAATATTACGCTTGACGGGAATGAATACGAGGGTATTTTTGATTTTTCCACGCTTCGTGGCGCGAACTACAATATGAAGGTTGAGATAGGGCAAAGCTCATACTGGAGCGAGCTTACGCAGATACAAACCGCGGACAACCTTCTTGCAAAGGGGATTATTCCGGATGCGGTTACTTATTTAGAATCTATCCCGGATGAGTTTATAAAGAACAAGGCAAAGATAGTGAAGCAGATAAAGGAAGCGGCAAAGATACAGGAGACGGCGGGGGCGCAAGCGCCGATAATGCAGGGACAGGAGATAATGTAAAATATGGACAGAGAAGATGAACCTTTAAGAATGTAAATTTAAGAATTGCAGGTGAGGAGGGAGATGTAGATGAAAGATGGATTTAAATATAACGCCGAAGCAGAAACAGTTTATTGATGCCGAAGCGTCGGAGGTATTGTTCGGCGGAGCGGCAGGCGGAGGAAAGAGCTTCGCACAACTTATAGATGCGTTATTATTCGCACTGAAATATCCGGGCTCGAAGCAGATGATTTTACGCAGGACTTTTCCGGAGCTTGAAAAGAGCCTTATTCGTGTGGCTTGTGATATATATCCCCGGAGTATATTCAAATATAACTACTCAAAGCACGTGGGAAGGTTTGAGAACGGATCCATTATAGACTTTGCATATTGTGATAAAGAAAGCGATGTGTATAAGTATCAGTCTGCAGAATATGACGTTATACGCTTTGATGAGCTTACGCACTTCACCGACTATATGTATACATATCTCATCTCCCGAGTGAGAGGAACTAACGGATATCCGAAGCAGATAAAGAGTTCCACAAACCCGGGTGGAGTGGGGCATAGTTGGGTGAAGTCAAGATTCATTGATGTGGGTCCGCCGAACAGCGAGCACGACGGTAAGATTTTTATCCCGGCAATGGTGCAGGATAATGTCTTCCTGATGGAGAGCGACCCGGGGTATGTAAAGAGACTTGAAAAGCTTTCCGAAAAGGACAAGCAGGCGCTTCTTTATGGTAACTGGGACATCTTCGACGGGCAGTATTTTACGGAATGGAACCGCAAGGTTCACGTTATTTCTCCGTTTGAAATTCCAAAGCACTGGCGACGGTATTTCGTAATGGACTACGGTCTTGATATGCTTGCGGGGTACTGGATTGCGCTCGATACATACGGAAGAGCTTATGTGTACCGCGAGGTATATCAGAGCGGGCTTATAATCTCCGAAGCGGCGAAGAGGATAAGACAGCTCACAGACGAGAAGATATATGCAAACATTGCGCCGCCTGACCTCTGGAACAGGAGACAGGACACAGGCAAGAGCGCTGCAGAAATATTTGCACAAAATGGTGTTCCTCTTGTTGCGGCGAAGAATGACCGCGTGCAGGGGTGGTACAACCTCAAGGAATGGCTACACCCCTGCAAAGACGAACAAGGCGAGGAGATTGCGCCGCTTCGCATCTTTTCAAATTGTTTAAACTTAATACGCACTCTGCCGAGCGTTGCGATGGACAGCAAGAATCCGAATGACGTCGCGCGCGAGCCTCACGAGCTCACGCACGCTCCCGACGCTATACGGTATTTCGTTGCAGGCCGTCCGACACCTGCAGTTGCGATAGCTCAGTACGATGAAGACGCACCGGGCTATGATACACAATTAAACGATATTTTTAATTACGGAGGGTAAGGAAATGCAAAATGCAAAGTGCAAAATGCAAAATGAGAGGAGTAAGCCATGCCGGATGTAGTTATAGTGGCGATTATTTCGCTTGCGGGGACTCTCGCGGGTTCCTTCGGCGGAATAATCACGGCAAACAAGCTGACGAACTACCGTATTCAGCAGCTTGAAAAGAAGGTAGAAAAGCACAACAAGGTAATCGAGCGCGTTTACAACCTTGAGAAGAATGAAGCGGTAATCGAAGAGGAAATTAAGGTCGCAAATCACAGGATTGAGGACCTTGAACAGTTTCACAAATGAAATAGAGATAGGAGATGTTATTATGAAGAAATGGATTAAAGCGGCGGGAGTTCGCGCACTCAAAACTGTAGCACAGACGGCTATTGCGACAATCGGAACGGCGGCGGTTCTCGGCTCAGTAGATTGGGTGGCAGTTGCATCTGCATCAGCTCTTGCAGGTGTGCTTTCCTTGCTCACATCCGTTGCGGGGCTTCCTGAGGTTAAAGAAGATGAAGAGTATTAATTACAAGGGCGGGAAGATCTACACCGTGCCGCAGTCTGATATTGAGTATATCGGATATTTTTACGGCAAGAACGGCAGTGAAACCGTAAAGAACGCCCGAACGCGAATAGCAAAGCTCCGCGGGCGGGCGCCGGACTTTCTTTTCAATGCCGAGCTGTTTGATTTCGAAACGCGTGAGGCGGCAAGTGATGTTGTCAGCGGCGGAGTGATACATCGTCTGACCGAAGGGTATGGGCTTGCTTTTCCGGGTAACAAGTCGGCGGTATTCAGTTACAAGAACAATGTGGGCGCGGCTGATTACATAGGCGCATATCCGGTGCTTGTCCGGAACGGCAAGGAAGAGGGAAGTGTTCCTTCGGGAGTTGGCGGCAGACGTGGCAGAACTGCGCTCGGTGTCGGAAATGGAAATTTGCTTGTTGCGCTTCTTCCCGATAACGGCGGAGCAACGCTTCCGGAGCTTCGGCGCGCGTTCATCAATGCCGGCGCAGAGAATGCAATAAACCTTGACGGCGGAGGAAGCACCCAGTTTTACGCGCCGCTCGGAAATTACTTTTCCGGCAGACGTGTCCGCGGTTTTATTGGAGTGTGG
>JAFQGO010000145.1:0-4318 GCA_017398225.1 Oscillospiraceae bacterium
GGAGTGATAAAAACAGGTGCTTTTGCACGCTTTAAATCCCTGAGAAAGCCTTCTGCAGTTTCGGGACGTATGGGGTATGCGTCAAAAATGTCACCGGCAAGGATTATCGCATCGACATTTTCTGCGTTTGCCGTGTCAATCACCTTTGAGAAAAGCTCGCGGGACTCTGCGCGGCGCTCCCGTGCTTCATCGGGCGAAAGGGAAGAAAACGCGCAGTCCAGATGTATGTCGCCGGTGTGGAGAATTTTAAGCATAGTGTATCTATCCTTTCAGAACGGTGTTTATGCGTTCGACTGAAATGCATTTTCCGTTATCATCAATATCAAAGCACGCACCGTTTATCATTGCAATTCCCTCGGCTTCCGCAAAGCGCTCGGGTACCGAGCCGAGAAATGATTTTAGCGAAGTTTCCGGAGAACAGCCGATAACCGAGCTGTAGGGACCGGTCATACCGAGGTCGCATATAAATCCGGTGCCGCCGGGGAGAATTTTTTCGTCCGCGGTCTGGACGTGCGTGTGAGTGCCCCACACAGCGGAGAGCCTGCCGTCAGCATAAAAGCCGAACGCCTGTTTTTCGCTTGTCGCCTCGGCATGGAAATCACAGACGGCAAAGTCGTATTTTCCGGCACAGTCGGCAAGGATTTTGTCAAGAGTAAAAAACGGACTGTCCGCACCTGAGGTCATTCCGCATCTGCCGATGAGGTTTATAACGAGAGCACGGCGGCCGAATGCATCAAAAATCCCGTAGCCGCAACCGGGCGCGTCACCGGGGACGTTGTGCGGGCGAAGCAGGGACGGCTCGTTTTCGATGTACGGAGCGATGCGGTTTTTGCCCCACATATGATTGCCGAGAGTGATGACATCCGCGCCTGCGCGAAAAAGCATATCTGCGCTTTCGGGCAGGATTCCGACCATATCTGCATTCTCTCCGTTTATCACGCAAAAGCGTGCGTTATATTCTTTTTTCAATGCGTTTAAGTTGGCTTTGACGGCGTGTACGCCGCTTTTGCCGACAACATCGCCTATTGCAAGAATTTTCAATGAGGTTACCTCTTTCTGAAAAAAATAAGTGGTGTAATCTATATGATATTGTATCACAAATATCCGGATTACACCACAGTATTTTTAAATTTTATTTTGCGTAGTCGATAGCGCGGGTTTCACGGATAAGGTGAACCTTGATCTGACCGGGGTATTCAAGGTCGCTTTCTATCTTCTTTGCAAGCTCGCGGGAGAGGAGAATGAGCTCATCGTCATTAACCTCATCCGGCTTAACGATTATGCGGACCTCACGGCCTGCCTGAATTGCGTAAGAGCTTTCGACGCCCTTGAAGCTTGTTGCAATTTCTTCAAGCTTTTCAAGACGCTTGATGTAGTTTTCAAGGTTTTCGCGGCGTGCACCCGGGCGTGCGGCGCTGATTGCGTCTGCAGCCTGAACGATGCAGGCGATAACCGTTCTCGGTTCAACATCGCCGTGGTGCGCGTGGATTGCGTGGATAATCTCTTCGCTTTCCTTGTACTTCTTCGCAAGGTCAACACCGATTGATACGTGAGAGCCTTCAACCTCGTGGTCAACACTCTTTCCGAGGTCGTGCAAAAGACCTGCGCGCTTTGCCATCATCACATCAACGCCGAGCTCTGCGGCAAGGAGACCTGCGATATGAGCAACTTCGATAGAGTGCTTGAGCACATTCTGACCGTAGCTTGTGCGGAAACGGAGACGACCGAGAAGCTTTATAATCTCGGGGTTTAAGCCGTGAACGCCGGTGTCGAACGTTGCGCGCTCACCCTCCTGCTTGATTACGTGGTCAACATCGCGGCGTGCCTTTTCAACCATTTCTTCGATTCTTGCCGGATGAATACGACCGTCGGCGATAAGCTTTTCAAGAGAAATGCGAGCGACCTCACGGCGAATCGGATCAAAGCTTGAAAGCGTGATTGCTTCCGGAGTATCGTCGATGATGAGGTCGACGCCGGTAAGAGTTTCAAGCGCTCTGATGTTGCGGCCTTCGCGGCCGATGATGCGTCCCTTCATTTCGTCATTCGGAAGCGGAACGACAGAAACGGTTGCTTCTGCGACGTGGTCTGCCGCACATTTCTGGATTGCAAGAGAGATAAGGTGACGTGCCTTTTCGTCTGCTTCATCCTTAAACTGTGCTTCCAAATCCTTAAGACGGACGGCATAATCGTGGCGAACCTCGGACTCAAGGTTCTGGATGAGATACTGCTTTGCTTCCTCGACGGTATAGCCGGAAATTTTTTCGAGCATTTCAAGCTGACTGCGCTTTATCAGCTTAAGCTCTTCGTTGAGTGCATCGTTATCTTTGATTTTCTTTGTGAGAGCTGCGTCCTTCTGCTCAACTGCCTCGTGCTTTTTGTCGAGAGACTCCTCTCTCTGGACTACGCGGCGTTCCTGCTTCTGGAGCTCTGCGCGGCGATCCTTCATTTCGCGGTCGAATTCCGTTCTGCTTTTGTGGATTTCTTCCTTTGCTTCGATAAGCATCTCGCGCTTTTTGCTTTCTGCGGTTTTGATGGAATCATTTACAATTCTTTTTGCTTCATTCTCGGCACCGGAAATAGCTTTTTCAGCTGTTTTTTTACGGAAAGAAATGCCGAGGATAAACGCAACAACTGCGAAAACGGCGACAACCGCCGCAATTACGATCCATGCGATGGGGGAAAGTTCGGAAAAATTCATGTTGGTTGCATTACCTCCTTAGTCTGATGATTGTTTTTAACGTTTTGTTTCAAATCATTATGTAATAAATCAAGTTATTGTAAAAGTGAAATAAATTTCACACAGCGCAATCAATAACAACGATATTATCCACTTATATATTTTAGATGTAAATTGTCAATATGTCAAGGTAAATCGTGTGGATTTTTAAAAAAATTTCTGTTTTTTTATTCTTGACATTTTCTTCGCGAGAAGATAACATAAAAGCAGACCATATTACGGAGGGAAACAAATGCTTGATGAACTTGGTATAAACGGCTTTGTGATGGAGCAGGATAAAAAGTATTTAAAGCTCGGCACGGATGCAATGCTTCTTTCGGAGTTTGCGCGAATAAAAAAGAATGATAAAGTCTGCGATCTCGGCTGCGGAGCGGGCGCGGTTTCGATTCTGCTTGCGGCACGGCATGAGAGCATAGAGCTTTGCGGAGTTGAAATCGTGGAGGGCGCGGCGAAGCTTTGCCAACGTAATATAGCACACAACAATATCGGAAGCAGAATGTCGGTTTATCACGATGATTTAAAGAATGTGCGCGGTTTATTTTCCGCAGGGAGCTTTGATGCTGTGGTGTCCAACCCTCCGTTCATGCAATCCGGGAGCGGGCTGCACACGGAAAGCGAAGAGCTCCTCTGTGCCAGAATGGAAATATGCTGCACTATTGATGATGTGTGCGCCGCGGCAGCATATCTTCTCAAATTCGGAGGCAGCTTTTCTCTTGTATACCGTCCGGCACGGCTTGCAGATTTATTCCGCGCACTGGAAAAGCACGAACTTGCGCCTAAGCGGATGCGGCTTGTGCAGGATACTGCAGCTGCAGAGCCTTCTCTCGTGCTTGTTGAAGCGCGGAAGGGAGGAAAAAGCGGAATAAAGAATATGCCGGCGCTTATCCTCAAAAATCCTGACGGAAGTGAAACCGAGGAAACGAAAAAGATATACCGAAGAAATTGATGTTCGTTATTTTGACGGTTTTGAAAGGGCGGTTTTGTGTAAAATGACGAAATTACTCTTTCTTTATTGATTATCAACAAAAGATGCTTGCAATACGAAGGAAAGTATAGTATAATATAATTAATCCAGTGACTGAATTAAAAAAGAAAGAGGTTATGTAAAATGGCAGAAGAAAAAGTAATGAACGGTGCCGGTATTGCAGAGCTTGGCTTCCCGATGTGGCCGGAGCTTGCTCCCGAGACACCCGATCAGGTTGCAGACCTTCTCAGAACAGGTAAGGTTTGCTATTGGACAGGTCCGGTAGGTATGCAGTTTGAGGAGATGTGGGCTGAGTGGATCGGCGCAAAGATGGCTATCTCCACAACAAACGGTACTGCTGCTCTCCATACAGCTATTTCCGCTCTCGGCATCGGCCCGGGAGATGAAGTTATCGTTCCGTCCTATTCCTTTATCGCATCTTCCTTCTCTATCCTTCAGGCAGGTGCTATCCCGGTATTCGCTGATGTTACCGACGATCACACTCTCGACCCGAATGATATTGAGCATCGCATCACTCCGAGAACAAAGGGTATCGTTGTTGTTCACCTCTACGGTGGCGTTGCAGATATGGGCCCGATTCTCGAAATTGCAAAGAA
>JAFQGO010000146.1:0-6908 GCA_017398225.1 Oscillospiraceae bacterium
CGGAATTCTTTCCTACGCACTTTCAAAGCTTATGATAAATACAAGCCGCAAAATTATATTCAAAATGCGCGGAGATATATTTGATAAGCTGCAGACCCTGCCTGTAGGGTATTTTGACACGCATCCCGTAGGCGATATACTCAGCAGAATATCTTATGACACCGACACGATAAACACTTCCCTTTCCACCGACGTAGTACACGTTTTTGCCGGGATTATTACGGTTATCGGCTCACTCGCCATGATGATATATATATCGCCGCGATTGACGCTTATTTTCGCAATTACAGTTCCTCTGACAATGGTTCTTGTAAAACTTATCACAGGAAAAACACGTCCGCTTTTCCGCGCACGCTCTAAGAAGCTCGGTGAGCTTAACGGATTTGTGGAAGAAATGTCCAGCGGACAGAAAACAATTCGTGCATACAACCGCGAAGCGGATGTAATTGACCGTTTTTCTGCGAAAAACGATGAAACGGTCACAGCCTATTATAAAGCGGAATACTACGGCGGAGTAGTCGGTCCTTCGGTCAACTTTATGAACAACCTCTCCCTTTCACTTGTAAGCGTTTTCGGAGCGGCGCTTTATTTAAAGCAGCTTATAACGATTGCGAACATCTCATCCTTCGTTCTCTATTCAAGAAAGTTTTCCGGTCCAATAAACGAAATTGCAAATATAATAAGTGAGCTTCAGTCCACGCTCTCTGCTGCAGAACGTGTTTTTGCACTTCTTGACGAAGAACCGGAGCCGATTGATTGCGCAGGTATGACGGAGGCGGAAAATATCCGCGGCGAGGTTGAATTGTCTGACGTTTCCTTCGGATATACACCCGAAGTCGAGGTAATCAAGAACCTGAGTCTTAAGGTAAAAAGCGGAGACCTTGTCGCAATAGTCGGTCCTACCGGCGCCGGAAAAACAACGCTTGTAAATCTGCTTATGCGTTTTTATGACATCAATTCCGGCAGCATACGCATCGACGGCACAGATGTTTCCGAAATCACCCGCAAAAGTATGAGGCTGGCGTACTCAATGGTATTGCAGGACACGTGGCTTTTCCACGGAACGGTTTTTGATAATATCGCCTACGGTAAAGAGGGCGCAACGCGTGAAGATGTTGAACGCGCGTGCCGCGATGCCGGCATCCACGACTATATATTAACACTTCCGCAGGGCTATGACACGATTCTGATTGACGGCGGCACAAATATTTCTAAAGGACAGAAACAGCTGCTCACAATTGCACGCGCAATGCTTGCAGATGCAAAGCTCCTTATCCTGGACGAAGCAACATCAAACGTGGACACCCGCACGGAAAAGCAGATACAAAAAACCATGCGCAAGCTTATGGACGGAAAAACATGCTTTGTTATTGCTCACAGACTTTCAACAGTCCGGGATGCCGATGTCATACTGGTTGTTAAAGACGGTAATATAATTGAATCCGGCACACACGACGAGCTTATTGCAAAAAACGGATTTTACAAAGAAATGTTCGACTCGCAGTTTATTTAAAGAAACTACAAAAAGCTGTAGAAAACAACAATTCGTTTTCTACAGCTTTTTGATGTAATCTGATTTTTTACTTTTTTATTCCCGGAAGCTTGTTGTAAATTACGGCAAGCTTTTCGCCTTTCGGCAAACGCTTTATATCATCCTCGGTTATTGCACGAAGAATAACCAATGACGCGGCATAGACAACAGCACCACAGCCTATACCAATAACAGTACCGACATTTTCAGATGCACCAAGCATAACAACGCGGGATACAACGACTGCCGTAATCGCACACAATATCGCAGAAACCGCAGGCTTTATAAATACCGTCATAAAATTAATGCGAAGCTTTGTTATACGCAACAGAAAATACATACTGATAAGCATTATGAGAACATAGCAGATCAAGGTACCGATTGCCGCGCCAAGAATGTTGATTTGCGGTATGCCGACAGTAATATAGTTAAACGTAAGCTTAAACGCCGCACAGCCAACCATTATCTTCACCGGAAGGTCTGCCCTGCCGACAGCCTGAAGCATACTGTTTATCGGAGAACACGCAGATGAAAATATAACAGCTATCCCGAGCACTGCAAGAAGCGGCACGGCAATTTCAACCTCCTCAGGCTTACTGCCGTAAAGAAGAGAAAGCACGCCGTGAGACATTGCAGACATACCGATGCCCGCCGGAAGAACAAGGAGCATTGTCATTCGAAGAACAGCTTCAACGTTATCTTTAAGCTCTGCGGTGTTTTTTTCCGTCCATGCAGTGGTTATCGCAGGCAATGCACTTACACCGAACGCCACGGTAAACGTCGGAATCAGGTTATACAAAGTAACCGCCATTCCCTTATAGCAACCGTTTAAATAATTCGGAATATCCTCAAGCGCCTTAGTTGCCGGCAACGCATTGCCGTAAATCGTGCGCAAAACATCGTAACCCGTATCAACCGCGTGGTGAAGCCTATCGTACACAGATAAAAGGTCTATGACACCGGTAATCTGACCGACACAAGAGCCGAGCGCAATAGGAACGGCGACCTTGACGATTTTTTTCAGAATCGTTTTGGTCGGCGTAACATTCTGAGGTGCATCAAGCTCTTCAGAGGTTATACCGTCACCGCGCACCTTATGGCGGATAAAGACAGAAAGCCAGCTCCCCGCCGCACCCATAGCCACGCCGAGTATTGCACCTGCCGCGGCAAACTGAAGGATCCTGATTTCCGCTTCTTCAAAGGTTGCAAAGCTTTTGCCTAAAACAGTTCCGCTCGCCGCAAATTCATCAGTACCGAGCTTATACGCAAGCATAGAAAGACCGAAACCGAAAATAAGCTTTATCACAACCTCAACAACCTGCGCGATTGCAGTGGGATACATATTCCGCAGACCTTCGTAATAGCCTTTGTACGCGGAGGTCATACAAACAAAAAACACAGTGGGCGCCATTGCCATAACCGCGAGATATGCCCCCGGATTCTTAATCATTTTGTTGACAAAAAATCCCGCACCGAAGAACATTATACAAAAACCGATAAGACCGGTTATAAAGAACACTGTATTTGCAATACGAAGAGTTCTTCTTACATCACGAAAGCGACCTTCCGAAACACTTTCGGCGACTATGCGAGCTATCGCAACCGGAAGCCCTGCGTTTGAGATAACATACACGGGCATATATATATCATATGCCGTGGAAAAATATCCCATACCGTCGCCGCCGAGGATGTTCGTAAGCGGTATTTTAAACAGAGCGCCGATAAGCTTTACAATAAGCGCGGCAACAGAGAGAATCATCGCACCTTTAAAAAAGCTTTGTTTTTTTCGTTCCTTCATTCAGGCACACTTCCCTTCAAAGGATATGTAGTTATTCGCCGAGGATTTCGATTGCACGCTTCATATCCTCTGCACCGAACACCGAGGACCCCGCGACAATAACATTTGCTCCCGCAGCTTTTGCAGCGGCAACATTATCACACGTTACGCCGCCGTCGATTTCAAGAAGGCATTTGGGATTGCGCGCATCAATAAGAGCACGTGCTTCGGCAATTTTGGGAAGGCAGAAATCTATAAACTTCTGTCCGCCAAACCCCGGCTCAACAGTCATAATAAGAACCATATCGAGGATATCAATATACTTTTCAAGAGCAGAAACCGGAGTGTTCGGCTTTATTGAGAGCGCGCACTTCACGCCCGCTTCACGGATGCGGGCAAGAACCTTGCCGACATCGGAGCTGCACTCCTCGTGTATTGTAATTATATGAGAACCGGCTTTTATAAAATCATCAAGATAAAAATCCGGATCTGATATCATAAGATGGACATCAAGCGGAAGATCGGAAACCTTTGAAATAGCTTTCACAACCGGAGCACCGATTGAGATATTCGGAACAAAGTGGCCGTCCATAACGTCAACATGCGCCCAATGTGCACCTGCCGTTTCAAGACGCTTCATTTCACTTTCAAGGTTTGCAAAATCAGCCGATAAAATCGACGGGGATACTTTAATCATTTTATATAACCTCCTGAGTTTATTATGTCTATATTATACAACAGTTAACAGCCCCGGTCAACGAACATTTTTCCGCACTGCGGCATAACGTAATAATGAGCAGAACAAACGACGAGCCTTGCAAACAGCTTGTTCTCCCTCTGACCTCACGGCGGTCGGCATATTTTTCGTTTGTTCTTTCATATAGCCTGCCCGGAAGTTTTTTCCGGGCGGGCATCCGTATAAGAGAAAAAACCGACTTGAAAACAAGCCGGTTTGGAGCGGAAGACGAGATTCGAACTCGCGACTTTCACCTTGGCAAGGTGACACTCTACCACTGAGTCACTCCCGCAATTGCATATACTATTATACCACATAATTGCGGAATGTCAACAAGAAAAATATTAAATTTTATTTAACTTGCAGATTTTATTTTTTCTTGCAGAAATGAAATAAATATGGTATACTTATTTCCATATTATATAAACAAAGGGTGAATATTTATGAGTAAAAGAGTTTTTGCTCCCGGAGACGTTCTTCTTCCCAAAGACGGAACGGATATGACCAAATGGAGCGTTGTTGCGTGTGACCAATACACCTCCGAGCCGGAATACTGGTCAAGTGTTTCTTCTTTTGTCGGAGATGCACCGTCCACACTGCATCTTACATTCCCGGAAATTTATCTTGAGGACGGGGACGGAGATGCAAGAATCGAGCGCATCAACAGTTCTATGGCAGAATACATAGCAAACGGTATTTTTGCAGAAAAGGTGTCTAAATACATATACGTTGAGCGCACTCAAAGAAACGGAAAGATACGCCGCGGTCTTATGGGCGTGGTTGACCTTGAAGAGTATGACTATATGCCCGGCTCGCAGTCTAAAATCCGTGCTACGGAGGGCACCGTTCTTGAGCGCATTCCTCCGCGCGTTAAAATCCGCAAGAATGCAAAGCTTGAAATCCCGCACATAATGCTCCTCATTGACGATGCAGAAAAGACTGTTATCGAACCGCTTGCCGGTGCCGAGCTTCCTGTTGCATATGACTTTACGCTTATGGAGAATTCAGGCTCTATCCGCGGATATTTTGTAAACGCAGATGAGGAAGCGCGCATAGACAAAGCTCTCGCCGCGCTTGCTGATGAAGCAGCATTTAATAAGAAATACAATGTTTCCGGCAAAGGCGTTTTACAGTTTGCAGTAGGCGACGGAAACCATTCTCTCGCAACAGCAAAAGAGTGCTGGCGTCTCGTTAAGGAAACAATCTCCCCTGATGAGTATGAAACACATCCGGCGCGCTTCGCGCTTTGCGAGCTTGTAAATCTGCACGATGCTTCACTCGAATTCGAAGCAATCCACAGAGTTGTTTTTGACATTGATACAGCGAAAATGCGCAAAGCGCTCTCAGAATATTATGAGCTTTCAAATTCTGCGGAGCAGAAGTTTATTATGATTACGGCAGACGGCACCGAGGAAATCGGAATCGCAAATCCGAAATCCAATCTCACAGTCGGCTCACTTCAGAAATTCATTGACGTTTATCTGAAAGAAAACGGCGGAAAGGTGGATTATATCCACGGTGAGGATGTTGTAAAGCGTCTCGGTGCAGAGCCGGGCAACGCAGGCTTTATCCTTCCTGTAATTTCAAAGGACTCCTTCTTCCCGACCGTTATCTGCGACGGTGCTCTTCCGAGAAAAACTTTTTCCATGGGCGATGCATGGGACAAGAGATTTTATTTAGAATCAAGAGTTATAAAGAAATAATGTTTATGCAACAATCGCCGCGAAGATTTCTCTTCGCGGCGATACTTTTGTATTTATTCAATTTATCAGGAAAGCATCTGCTTTCTTCTGGAGAGGTTAAGCGTTCCGTCGGTCATATTGCCGAGCTCATCAAGGGTTTTTCCGGTGCCGTAAACAACACAGGAAACAGCCTCATCTGCAACACGGGTGTCGATACCTGTTTTGGACTGGATAAGCTCTGCAAAGCCCCAGACAAGAGAGCCGCCGCCCGTAAGGACGATACCGTTTGTCGAAATATCGCCGACAAGCTCAGGCGGAGTGCGCTCAAGCACGCTGTGGATAGCCTCAACAATTCTTGTTGCAGGTTCTTCAAGAGCCTCATACATCTCGCTTGAGGTTACCGTAAAGATACGCGGAAGCCCCGTCATAAGGCAACGTCCTTTTATTTCCATAGAAATTTCCTCAGGACGCGGGAACACACAGCCGATATTGATTTTGAGATCCTCTGCGGTACGCTCACCAATCAACACATTATGCTTGCGGCGTATGTATTTGATGATATATTCATCAAAATCATCACCCGCCATTTTAATTGATGAGGATTCAACAATATTTGAAAGAGAGATAACAGCAACGTCGGTTGTTCCGCCGCCGATATCAATAATCATATTTCCATCCGGTTCTTCAATCTTGATACCGGCACCAATTGCAGCCGCAATAGGTTCTTCTATAAGGAACACGCTTCTTGCGCCCGCCTGACGACCTGCATCAATAACCGCACGCTCTTCAACCTCTGTTATTCCGCTTGGAACGCAAATAACAACGCGCGGCTTAATAAGGCTAAATCCTCCCATTGCACGGCGAATGAAATTCTTTATCATATGCTCTGTCATTTCATAGTCAGAAATAACGCCGCCGCGAAGCGGACGGATAGCGATGATGTTTCCCGGAGTACGACCGAGCATCTTCTGAGCTTCAATACCGACCTTTAAAACCTTATCGGTTGCTTTATCGACCGCTACGACAGACGGTTCACGCAGCACAATCCCCTTTCCTTTTACGTATACGAGGATAGATGCAGTGCCCAAATCAATTCCTATATCCCTGCTGAAAACCATTACTTTCCACCTCAATTTTTCTTCATAAATTCTTTTACCAATATAGTATACCACAAATAAATAC
>JAFQGO010000147.1:0-2972 GCA_017398225.1 Oscillospiraceae bacterium
ATAGCGCTGTTGAAGCATTGGCTCTTGTTTCTGAGGTCGCTCTCGGTTTCATTGCGTTTTCAATCGGAAGTGAGTTTCGCCTTGAGGAGTTAAAGAAAACGGGTAAACAGGCGTTTGTTATCGGTATTGTTCAGGCGCTTGTGGCAACGTTGTTTGTTGACCTTGCTTTGCTTGTTGTGCATCTTATTATGCCGGAGGTTATCACTGTTCCTCAGCTTATCACTCTTGGCGCTATTGCAACTGCAACTGCTCCTGCGGCAACGCTTATGGTTGTACGCCAGTACAAAGCAAAGGGACCGCTTACGGATCTCCTTCTTCCTATTGTTGCACTTGACGATGCCGTCGGCCTTATCGTTTTTGCCGTATCGTTCGGCATTGCAAAGTCTATAGTTGTCGGTCAGGTTGATATGGTTTCGATTATCGTAAACCCGCTTGTCGAAATCGTATGCTCGCTCGGTCTCGGCGCGATAATGGGATGGATTCTCACACAGCTTGAAAAGCTGTATAATTCGAACACGAACCGTCTCAATCTCACAATTGCATTTGTTTTCCTTACGGCGGCGCTTTCTATGATGGAGTTCCATATCGGTTCTGTTCACGTAAGCTTTTCATCTCTCCTTGTATGTATGATGATGGGAACGATATTCTGCAATATTTGTCCGCTGTCTCATGACCTTATGGAACGCTCGGACAAATGGACATCTCCGCTTCTTGCTCTGTTCTTTGTTATAAGCGGTGCGGAGCTTGAGCTTAACGTTTTTGCGAATATTGCAATCGTTCTTATCGGGCTTGTGTATATCATCTTCCGCTCGCTCGGAAAGTACACCGGAACATTTATCAGCGCGAAGGCAACTAAATGCTCGCCTGAGATTTGCAAGTATCTCGGTATCACGCTTCTTCCGCAGGCGGGTGTTGCTCTCGGGATGTGTGCGCTTGCAATGGTGCTTCCGGATAACCAGGGTGCGTTGATACGCAACATAACTCTTTTTGCCGTACTTATTTATGAGCTGTTCGGACCTGTGTTTACGCGTATGGCACTTACCGCCGCCGGTGATATCAAGCCGATGTCCGATGAGGTTAAAAACCGCCGTCAGACAAAGCTTGATGCAGCAAAGCAAAAAGCAGAAAATTAAAACAACTCAAAATCCGGATGCCTTTTGGCATTCGGATTTTAATCGACGGAGATTTTTATTATATGAAAGATAAATTGTTTTCATCATTTGAATATGTAAAAACCTTTATAAAATGGATGGTTGTATCTGTTCTTATCGGCGTGGTAGGCGGAAGCGTTGGAAGTTTGTTTCATAAATGCATCGATCTTGCAACAGAAACGCGTGCAGCGCATTCCCGGCTCTTGTTTCTTCTTCCTTTCGGCGGAATTGTCATATGTGCGCTTTACAGCCTCACAAAAACGCGCGTAGACACTAACCGTGTTATAGAATCTGTGCGCGGAGATCAGAACGTTCCGTGGTATATGGCACCTCTTATTTTCGTCAGCACGGTAATAACCCATCTTTTGGGCGGCTCGGCAGGGCGAGAGGGGGCGGCGCTTCAGCTCGGCGGAAGCATAGGCTATAACCTCGGAAAGCTTCTTCGTCTCAAAGAAGGGGATTTGCATATAATCGTTATGGCGGGAATGAGTGCTGTGTTTGCGGCGCTTTTCGGAACTCCGCTTACGGCAATGTTTTTTGCACTTGAGGTTACAAGCGTCGGAATTATGTACTATGCAGGGCTTTTGCCGTGCGCAATAGCTGCGCTTACCGCAGCTTCAATTGCAGCGTTTTTCGGTTTGTCTCCGGTTCGTTTTGATTTTGTAAGCTTTCCGGAGCTGAGCGTTGGTTTTGCTGTTAAAACGGTTATTCTTGCAATTCTTTGCGCGCTTGTGTGCATCGTTTTTTGTACGGCATTGCAAAAATGTGAGCATTATTCGGAGAAGCTTGTGAAGAACAAATATCTCCGAACTCTCGTCGGCAGTCTTATTATAGTCGTTCTCACGCTCGCGCTCGGCACGCGTGACTATAACGGTGCGGGGATGGATGTCATAGCACGGGCACTCGCCGGGGATGCAAAGATATGGGATTTTGCGGTGAAGATAATTTTCACTGCGATAACGATTGCCTCCGGTTTTAAAGGCGGTGAGATTGTCCCTGCGTTTTTTATCGGGTCTACCTTTGGGTGCGTGATGGCATCTGTTCTCGGTGTTCCTGCGGGATGCGGTGCTGCAATAGGTTTTGTTGCTCTTTTTTGCGGGGTGGTGAATTGCCCTGTTGCGTCCGTGCTTTTAGCTCTTGAGGTTTTCGGCGTGGCAAATGTGCCGGTTTTTGCGATAGTATGCGGAGTGACGTATATGATGTCCGGTTATTGCGGATTGTATAAAAGCCAGAAAATAATCTACTCAAAGCTTGAAGCAAAATACGTAAACACCAATGCAGGCTAAAATTTCTCTGCAACCCCTTTGATAATTTCGAGAAGCTTAAATTTGAATTGGTATTGCGGTGTATCGGATGTGACAAATGAAAGCTCTTTTTCTGTAAAACCGTTTTTTGAGAGCTCTGTCTTTGCTTCCGCTGCGGAAACGCACGCGGGCGGGAAGAGAACGCACCACCAGTTTTTGCCGAGCCCTTCGCCTAAATGTATGCGAAGGGCTTTGTATTTTCCGGCAGGCAGAGAAAAGCTGTCATAGACCTTTGTAGGGAAATAGACGTCTGAAATCTCCGCGCGCGAGCTGTATTCGAATCCGTTTTTCAAAATAACCGCATCAGCACATTTCTGCAAAACATCAAGCTTTTCAGAAACAATTTTTTCTGCTTCATCAGTGGTTTTGCAGCCTTCCGTAAGAGCTTCAACCTTTTTTAAAACCTCATCGCGAACTAAAAGCTTAAGAGCCTGATCCTCGGCAGAATCTGAGTTTGCAATGATGTGAAGCCGTATAAGCTTACACGATATATCCTGTTGTGTTTCAAGCGCAAGTG
>JAFQGO010000011.1:0-3980 GCA_017398225.1 Oscillospiraceae bacterium
AAAACGCTCTTTGCTCAGACTCGGCATAGATGAAGAAGATACGGTAGATTATCATATTGACGGCTGCTATGAATGCGGCGGCTACGGCGAGCTTACAAGTCCGGCAACGGGAAGAATAAGCATAGCAAAGGCGATAGAGCTCGCACTTAACGGCGGAAAGGATACCTTTACGGGTTGTCAGCTCGGTCTTCCGGTTGAAAATACGCCGGAAACGTTTGAAGAGTTCTATGCTGAATTTTTAAGACAGCTCGAATATATTGCAGAGTCGGCAAAAAAATATATCGGAGGAATGGAACAAAAGTATCCGCGCCTTCACGCAGGACCGTTCTTCACATCCACATTTGCCGAGAGCGTGGAAAAGGGCGTTGATATTTTTGCAGGATTTGGTGCAAAGTATAACAACACATCAATTTGCGGTATTGGCTTGGCCACTGCCATAGATTCGCTGATGGCTGTGAAAAAGCTTGTTTATGACGATAAAACTCTTTCGTTTGATGAGCTTTCAGAGCTTATGAGAAATAACTGGGCAGGAAGAGAAAATCTCAGGCTGACAGTCAGAAACAAATTTCCCAAATACGGAATGGGAGATGCAACTGTCGATGCATACGCCGCAAAGCTTGTGGAAGAGCTTGCGGGAATGATAAATGCAGTTCCGAACGAAAAGGGCGGGGTCTATCGTCTTGGTCTTCATTCAATAACTGTTCGTTGGATAATGGGAAAAGCTCTCGGTGCAACGCCGGACGGACGTCTTGCGGGTGAGAGTACATCGCTTAATACCGGAGCATCATTTGGTGCAGACCGCGAGGGTGCGCTCGGGCATATTCTCTCCGTAACGGCACTTGATGCGACATATGCACCAAACTCCGTAACGCTTGATCTTGACCTTCATTCATCAGCTGTAAAGGGAGAAAACGGACTTGAGGCGATGTATGCAACACTCTGTACTTATCTTGACCGCGGCGGATTTTCGGTTCATTACAATGTTCTTGATACGGAAACTCTCCGAGCGGCGCAGAAAAATCCGGAGGATTACCCGAATCTTCAGGTGCGCGTTTGCGGATGGAATTATCTTTTCGCAAATCTTGCACGCGAAGCGCAGGATGAATACATAATGCGTTCCGAGAGGGAGTGAGCGCTTTGTCGGGAATCATAACAAATATAAAGCGTATGGCAGTACACGACGGAAAGGGACTTCGCACAACAATATTCTTTAAGGGTTGTCCGCTACGGTGCATATGGTGCCATAACCCGGATACACTCACGTTCGGCAAAGAACGCGCGTTTTTTGCAAGCAAATGTGCAGGCTGTGGGATATGTATCGGAGTCTGTACAGGGAAAGCTATCGGAAAAGACGGGAGCTTCGATCGCGAAAAGTGTGTGATGTGCGAAAAATGCGCGGAATATTGCCCTGTTTCCGCCCGCGTTATTTACGGCGAGGAGTGGGAAGCGCAAGCTCTTGCGGATAAGGTGCTTTGTGACCGTGAGTTTTTTGAAAACAGCGGCGGAGGGGTGACATTTTCCGGTGGCGAATGTCTTGCACAAATTGATTTTGCCGAGGAGCTTGCGCGTATTTTCCACAGCGAGGGGATAAGTGTTGATATTGACACCTGCGGGTTTGTGAATTTTGATGCATTCAAACGCATAATTCCGTACACGGACGAGTTTCTATATGATGTAAAGGCAATTGATCCGGAAGTACACAAAGCGTGTACAGGAAAGGATAATGCCTTAATTCTTGAAAATCTGCGCCGACTTGATGAGCTTGGCTGCAAGATAGAAATCAGATATCCGTATGTGCCGGGGCACAATGACGGTGAGTGTGAAAAAATCGGTGAGTTTCTGTCAGGACTTAAAAACACGAGGCGGATTAAGGTTCTGGGATATCACAGCTTTGCAAGGTCAAAGTATAACGCAATGGAAAAAAAGGATACTTTGCCGACGCATAACGCAACCTGCGAAGAGGTTCAGTGTGCGGTGGATATCCTTGCCTCTTACGGGCTTGAGGCAATCAACGGAATGAAAGAATAAAAAAAGAGCAGTAAAAAACGAGGAGAGAAAACTCTGAAGCTTTTTACTGCTCTGTTCGCAAAGACATAGATTATAAATTGAAAGGTTGAATTTTTATGGAAAGAGATATTGTTTTTTCGGGAGTGCATATAGGAGAACACTCCATTGATCCTGCAAACTTTATAAATGAGCTGCGTGAGCGCTGTGTAGAGCCGGGATATAATTTTGTGACGATACGAACAGGATACAACAACAACCGTCCGGTGATTGAGGATAAGTATTTTATCCAATGGGCAAAATATCTTGCAGAAAACAAGGTTTACTTTGTTTTTCTCTATACGATACAGCACGCACCTGACGGAAGAAAAACAACTCTCTCAAAAGAGATTGTGGCAAAAATGAAAGAAATTGCAGGAGAATACTTTCTCGGAGATATGATAGGTGAGACCGGCGCATCCCATGCCTGCAAGTGGGAGGGATATTACAATCAGGGCTTCGGTCCCGGAAAGGATCCGACAAAAATAACGACGGACTACCCGGATATGAAGGCAGCGGCAGAAGGGTATGTCAGCGCGATTGCTGATTATGTGGCGATTGACCGCGAGCTTGATGTTCCGGGAACCCTTTCCGTAGAGCCGACATGGCTGCACCGGTATAATGCCGAAGCCGGTGTTGATATGCCTATGCTCGAGCTTATGTACGGCAATCCCGAGGCTCTTATTTCATGTGTGCGCGGTGTTGCACGCGCAAACCGCTCAAAGCTCTGGGGCACATATATTGCCCACGAGTGGTACGGCGGTGTGCGCCATGAAGACACAATAAAGAGAAAGCGCCTTGAGCTTGGATATAAATATGCTTATCTTGCAGGCTCAAACGCATTCTGCCTTGAGAGCGGGGATGAGGCGATAGAGTCTTACGGTGATGTGTACGGCGCAGACTCGGAGATCTGCCGTGATTACACAAGAATGCAGAATTACATAGCAGATTACATCAGAAATGATGTGCGCCCGAAGGGTGGACCGAAAGCGCAGGTCGCGTTTGTTTACGGGAAATATGACGGCTTCGGAGGCTGGGGCGGAAGCACGGTCTGGAACCAGTTCGGCAGGGAAGAGTGGCAGCACGGAGAGGCGGAACATTCGTGGCGGCTTCTTGACGAAATAGGAACAAAGCGAACATGGAATGACCTTGCAAACTTTGGTGAGAATGACCTTTCGGCATATCCCGCATACGGAACATATGACATTGTTCCCGTTGAAGCAGATATAGAAACGCTTTCAAAATACAAGTATCTCATATTCCTTGGATGGAACTCAATGACCGATGAAACGATGGACAAGCTTATCGCGTATGTAGAAAACGGAGGGCGTCTGCTCATGAGTGCCGCACATCTTAATTGTGAAACGAAAAGAGGCGGAGATTTTATTCTTCCGGACAGCAAAAAGCTTCGCAAGCTTTTCGGGGCAGAGTTTACGGGGAAAACCTATAAATCAAATTTCGGCGTTAAGTTCACTTACCGTGCCCTCGATGAATCGGCAGTATATCCGGGAACGAAAAACTTTATTGTTGACCCGCTTTACAGCGCGGGCGGCGTTGAGTATGCGGAAATCGTACCCTGCGGTTGTTCTGTAACCGGTCGTCTTGCAGACACATTTTTAAATGTTGAGCGCAATTTACCTGTTGTTATAGAAAACCGGATAGGGCGCGGCGTTGCAACGCTTGCGGCGAGCGTGAACTATCCCGGGCATCCGGCTTTTCTTCCGCTTTACCGTGCTCTTATGCGTGAGTTTATAACGATGAGTGCGCGCGAGTGTGAAATCAAGGCTATCGGAAATGACAGGCTTCGCTGGTCCGTGTATGAGGGAGGAAAGATATATCTCCTTAATACGGATTATGATATGCCGATTACCGTAAAGGTTATCCGGAGCGGGAAAGAAGAGAATATATCTCTTGCACCTCTTGAACTTAAGTGTATC
>JAFQGO010000012.1:0-3700 GCA_017398225.1 Oscillospiraceae bacterium
GGAGATGCTTACGGCAATGTCCGGTGGTGTGCAGAAGGTGTACACCGGTGTGTGCGTAATCCATAACGGACGCGAATATACAGATGCTGTTTGCACGGAAGTGATTTTCCGTGACCTTTCCAAGGCTGAGATAGATGCATACGTTGCCACCGGCGAGTGTATGGATAAAGCAGGTGCTTACGGAATCCAGGGCGGTGCAGGAGAGTTCGTTTCGCATATCGCAGGGGATTATTTCAATGTTATAGGGCTTCCGATGAAGCGCCTGGCTGAGATGCTGGAGGAAATCCGATGAATGACTTTTTTTCAAAAAAAACAGTTGTAACAGCGCTTATTGCTGTTTTGATTGCTCTTATTCTTGCCATACTTTCCGCCGTATCCGGTGGGAGAATTTCGCCCATCGGTTCGCTTGTGAATATTATTTCAGAACCGGTGCAGAGCGCTGTGGGCGCGGTGACAGACTTTTTCGGAGAGCGGGCGGCAAGAGCAACGCGCTATGACGAGCTTGAAGCTGAAAACGAAACCTTGCGCTATGAGCTGTCGGTAGCACGTCAGGCAATTCGCGAAAACAGCGCGATTGAAAAAGAAAATGAGCAGCTTCGTGCCGCTCTTGCAATGCGCGAGAGAGATTCGTCGTGTGTGTTTGAATCGGCAGAGATTGTTGCGAAAAATGGAGACAACTGGACGCGTAGCTTTACAATAAACAAGGGATCAAGTGCAGGCATCGCGGCGGACAACTGCGTTATCACTGCTGACGGAATGGTAGGTTTCATCAGCGAGGTGGGCACAACGTGGGCAACCGTTACGGCACTGACGGATACAACTATGGAGGCTTCGGCGATCGCTTCGCGCACGCGTGACGTTGCAAGTGCGGAGGGAGATTTTGAGCTTATGGCAGAAGGGCTTTTCCGCTTAAGCTATCTTCCGAAAAACACGCAGATCCTTGCCGGTGATGTTATCGAAACTTCGGGCGTTGGCGGGCTTTTCCCAAAGGGGATTGTTCTCGGAAGCGTGGTAGAGGTTAAAAACGAAAGCCACGGCATATCGAAATATGCCATCGTCCGCCCTGCGGTGGATCTTGACGGCATAAACCACGTGCTTGTTATCAAAAGCTTTGAGATTACGAACTGACGGAGAGACTTATGAGCCTGAATATACGGAAAAAGCTGTATAAATGGACTTGTTACGCCGCGCTGATGCTTGCTTCGGTGTTGCTTTCAGGCACTCTTTTTTCGTCATTCCGTGTTTTTTCGTGCGCGCCGTCGCTTGTTCCGTTTATCGTTGCGGTGATTGCCCTGCATGAGGGCGTCGGCGAGGGGATGATTGCCGGCCTTGCCGGAGGATTTATCTGTGATGCATTTTATTCCTCGCACGAGGGTTTTTATATTATCGTTATGACCGCTCTTGCGTTTCTGATTTGTCTTATGAACACGGTGATGTATTGGAAAAGCTTTGGTATGGCGCTTATCGACTGGGCAGTTCTTATTTCGGTAATGCATTTTATTCACTACTGCGTGTATATGCTTGCGCGCGGAGAGGCAAGTGCGCTCCCGCTTTTGTATGTAATTCCGGGTGAGCTTCTTGCCACATTGCCGTTTACGCCGTTTTTGTATGCAATTGTGAAAAAAACGGGGCGAAGCTTTGAAGAAATGGAAGAGTAAATATTACGGAGGAAAAGGATTATGCAGAACTCAAAACGTATATGGGTTCTTGCGGCGGTTGCGCTTTTTGCGGCGGTCGTGTTTTTCGGTCGCCTTTATTTCCTGCAGATTGTTTCCGGAGAGGATTATCTTGAACGCTCAACTAAGAGAACTTCAAGAACGGTAACCGTCACGGCACCGCGCGGGGAGATTCTTGATCGCTTCGGAAGACCTATGGTTACAAACCGAATGAGCTTTTCCGTTGTGTTTGATGCAACAACGTGGAATAAAGAAGGCCGCGAGGAGGTTCTTACTTATCTCATAAACCTCTGTGACGGTGCGGGGCAGGAGTATATCGACACCCTGCCGCTCACGCTCTCTTCTCCTGTGGCATTTACGTTTGCAAAGGGCGACGGAAGCGCGGGAGAGCGCGCGGTAAGCGAATATATAACGGACAGAAAATGGGAAGAAAACCTCCCGGCAGATGAGTTTTTAGCACTTCTTGCCGAACGGTTTGACATAAAAACAACCGATAAAGTGCTTTGCCGCAAGCTTTGCGGCATTTGCTACGAAATGGAAATGCGCGGTTTTTCAAAATCCGCGCCGTATACATTTGCGCGTGACGTTGACCGCACGCTTGTAACCAAAATAAAAGAGCATTCCCGCACCCTTCCCGGCGTTCTTATCGAGGTGGAGCCGATACGCGAATACAAGACAAAGGCAGCTGCACACATTCTCGGAAGAGTTGATATTATCTGGAAAGAAGAATATGCAGAGCTTCGAAAAAAAGGATATAAAATGACCGATATGGTCGGAAAAGACGGTATAGAAAAGGCGTATGAGCATTATCTCCGCGGTATAGACGGCTCAAAAACCACGGAAACTACGACCACGGGAAAAACAACGACGGTTTTGTATGAGGAGCCACCGAAGCTCGGTCAGAACTGCATTCTCACGATTGATTTAAAAATGCAGGAGGCGGCAGAGGCGGCGCTTGCAGAGCTTGTTCCGCGCCTGCGTGCCGAGGGAAAAACCAATTCGCGCTGGGGCGGAGATAACGCAAAGGGCGCGGCTGTGGTTGCCATTGATGTGAAAACAGGCGGGCTTTTAGTGTCCGCGTCCTATCCGACATATGACATAACGCAGTATAAAAAGCAGTACAACGCGCTTTTTAACGATAAATACCTTCCTCTTTTCAACCGGACAATACAGGGCGCGTTCCCGCCCGGCTCCACCTTCAAAATGATAACTGCCGTTGCGGGACTTGAGGAAAATATAATAGAGCCAAAGGAAAAGATGCTTACCACGGGTAAATATATGTACTACGCACCCAGCACAACGCCGATGTGCGATATTTTCCGTCAATATGGAAAGACACACGGAAAAATTGATGTGTCGGAAGCGTTGAAGGTATCGTGCAATTACTTTTTCTATGACGTAGGCAGGCGCGTCGGCATCGACAGCCTTGCCGCGTGGGCAGGGCGTTTCGGACTTGGCGAAAAAACAGGCATCGAAATACCCGGTGAGGTTTCCGGCAAGGTGGCATCGCGCACGGCGCGCGAGGAAAAGGGGAAAACGTGGTACCCCGGCGAGACGCTCTCTGCGGCGATAGGTCAGTCTGATACTATGGTGACACCGCTTCAGCTTGCAAATTACGTTGCCCAGCTCGTAAACCGCGGTGTGCGTTACAAACCGCACCTTTTAAAGAGCGTAAGAAACCCCGACACAAACGAGGAAACGGAAACGACCGTTCCGGAGATTGTAGGACGTGTTGATATGAGCGAGGAAACATACCGGGCGGTAATAGACGGAATGCACGCCGGTGCGCAGGAAGCGGGAGGAACCTCATATTCAGTGTTCGGAACATACGGTGTAA
This sequence comes from Oscillospiraceae bacterium, assembly GCA_017398225.1. GTDB lineage: Bacteria > Bacillota > Clostridia > Oscillospirales > JAAYXM01 > SIG480. Next base: position 3,514 of record JAFQGO010000012.1, read on the forward strand.
CCGTCGGCGGAAAGACCGGAAGTGCACAGGCACCGGGCGGCTCGCATGCGCTTTATGTTGCGTTTGCACCGATAGACGATCCTGAGGTTGCAATTGCCGTGGTCGTTGAAAACGGCGGTCAGGGAAGCCGTATTCCGTCCGTTGCAAAGGCTGTTTTTGATGCATATTTCGGGGCAAGCTTTGAAAA
>JAFQGO010000148.1:0-7666 GCA_017398225.1 Oscillospiraceae bacterium
TCGAAATGCTCTTAAAAGCTTCATCGCGAAACAACAATTTCGGTATGCGGAAGAATGAAAACTGTTCCGCTTCACCTCCATAGAAATACTCAAATTGCATCTTTGTTCACCTCTGTAAGTAATCTGTGTACAGAAAAAAGGCACTGCGACTGCAATGCCCTTAAATTTCCTGAAAATATTGATGAATGTCCGCTTTTATACTCTGCGTTAATATGTAAAGCACATCAGCTTTTCACATATTCACTTACATTAAGCGAGCTCCTATGTATCAAGAATTGAGAAGAAGGCGCTTGAAAAGCTCAGAGATGGTTTTCCTGAATGATATTCAATTTTCACGTGGAAGTGAGAACTCACACCCGCAGTATTCCTGACGGTAGATGTCATATTTTTTCGAAAGCTCTATAGAACGCTTATACCCTTCTCTCTTTTTGAAATCAGACGGAAGATATGTAACTCCGTATTTTTCGGATAGCTCTTCCCCTATGCTGTTGAGAAGCGGCGCATTTTTGTGCGGACTTACGGAAAGTGTTGTCGCAAAGACATCAAATCCCCGCTCTTTTGCAATTTCAGCGCACCTGCCAAGGCGCAGGCGGAAGCACTCCGTACATCTTGCGCCACCTTCACGTTCGCGCTCAAAGCCACCGACACAGGCAAGAAACTCAGAATAGTCATACGGAACGGCAAGCAACGACACAGGATTTTTAAAGCTCATTGACTCAATGAGCTTTTTTTGTTCGGAAAGACGCTTTTCATATTCGTTTTCAGGATAAATATTCGGGTTGAAGAAAAGCACGGTTATTTCAAAAAAAGCAGACAGATATTCAAGAACGTATGAGCTGCACGGTCCGCAGCAGCTGTGAAGCAAAAGCCTCGGAATATTACCATTTACCGTCAACTCTTTTATCTTTTCGTCGCAGACAAGCTGATAATTAATCTTCATATCTTCCTCAATCTATAATTATTTCTTTTTCTTCGCCGTCGCAAATAACGGCAAGGCAGTTTGCCGATTTGAAATAAAACTCACAATTTTCAAGCCCCTCAGCATTCTTCAGCAAATCATAAAGTTCAATCTCCGCACCGTCGCTCTGCTTCACGTTATAATAATTTGCAGTATTTGACGGAAAAGTTGTCACGCAATAAGAATAAACATTTTCATCCGAGTAAAGCTCGACAACTTCACTGTATGCATTGTCAGATGTCTCCGTTTTTACCGCTTTTTCTATGCTTTCATCTATTTTTTCCGCCACATACATATTGTACATCGACATCTTTGAATTGGCTTTATACTCAACAGCGCTTTCTGTTTCGGCATTCATTGCCGCAGGTGTCCTGTCCTCGGAAATTCCGTTTTCTGCACCTGCCGCAGGTACGCTCCGTGCAAGCTCGGGCACTCCGGCATCTGTACTGTCGGCGGTAACCAAACTCTCATTTGTTCTGTTTTTCGGAAGCGTCCTTATTCCGATAACAAGACAAATGACTGCGCATACCGCAACCGGAGCAATACGTATAAAGTGAATCTTCGTTCTCCTCTGTTTTTGTTCAAATTGTTTTATGGAGTTTTCTACAATCTCATCCAACTCCTGCGGGATTTCTATTGAGTTGTATTTTTCTTTTGCTTTATTAAAATCAATCATCGCATCCCGCCTCCTCATATAGTTTTTTTAATTTTTTCAAAGCAGTGTACAGACGTGTTTTTACGGTGCTTAAGTTCACATCCGTTATTCGCGCGATATCCGAAAGCGGAAGATCTTCATAAAATCGCAGAATAATAACCGTTTTTAAGTTCTCCGGAAGCTTTTCCACCATCCGGTATACTTCGTCATCCTTATCATATGCCGCTTCGTGATAAATCCCTTCCGGCATTTCTTCATCGGCGGTGGCATATTCCCTGCTGTGTTTTTTCAGATACGAATAAACTTCATTAAGCAGAACGCGGTAAAACCACGAGTTAATCCTTGCGACATCGCGTATATCTCCGTAATGCTCTAAAGCCTTACATATTGCATTCTGAACGATATCAAGAGATGCTTCTTTTCCCTTTGCGTAGCTGTACGCAAAGCGGTAAAACTTCTCTCTGTTTTCCGTCAGGTAAGTAACCATTTCGCTGTAAATCATTTCCTTTGTCATAAGCACGCCTCACTATGCTGTACACATTAGTTAGATAGATTTCTTGTCAAAAAAGTTTTACAAAAAGAAAAAATGTTGTTGTATCCGGAAGGTATTTTATGGTATAATAACTGCAAAAGCAGTTATTATACCAATTTAACGCCATTTTTCTCTCCGGCTTTGCCGGAAACCGGGAAATATGGCTACATTATACCATTTCGCTTGCGCTTATGACATAATATATCAGTAAGCTACAAATATATGATACCCTAATGCGGAGGTTTTGTCAATGAAGATTGTTGGTATTGATTACGGTGACAAAAGAATAGGCGTTTCCTTTTCGGATATTATGGGGTTTCTTGCAGGAGAGAGCTTTACAATCAACGTTACAAATCCCGAAAAAGCGTTTGACGAGCTGTGCGAGAGCATCCTCTCACGAAAAGCCGAGGAAATCGTTCTCGGGTATCCTAAGCATATGAATTCCGATATCGGCGACCGCGCAAAGAAAAGCGAAGAAATCGCGGAAAAGTTGCGCGAAAGAACAGGACTTTCGGTTATTCTCTGGGACGAAAGGTGCACCACGGTGGATGCACACAGAATTTTATCCGAAACGGGATACCACGGCAAAAAGCGCCGTGCAAAGGTTGATTCCGTTGCAGCGGCGCTTATATTGCAAAACTATCTCGATTTTAAGAATAATCCATCCTATTAAGGATTTTCTTTATCGGGTTCGGTCTCTACTTGTTCCTGCTCGGCAGTTTCTGCCGTTTCCGCAAGCCCGTGCATAAATCCACCGAGCTTCGGTGAGCACACGTCTCCGCCGATGAGTTTATTCTTATACACTATGATGTTTGCAACCACTCCTTCTTCATTGCCTGGGTGGTTGTTTACTTTATACGTATATCTCATAACGCGCTTGCCGGAATAATCAGCGAGATCCATTCCCTGACGCTTCTGGATTTCATTATACTCGTTATACACGCCGTCGAATACCTCAGGAATTTTTACCTCCATAAACTCGAGCGGTTCGTTGTCAACATTCCAGCCGTATTCGTTAAGCAGTGCAACTCGCTCATCATTTGTCTTTAGTTTTCTCCCCTCGTGAATCGGCTTTTGCTCATCAGATACGGATACCGTGGTATCTCCCGCTCCGTCGCGGATGAGGACAAATGCGGAGCACACAATTATGCACAGTGCAAGGATTCCCGAAACAATCTTCCGTCTTGTAAGCTTTGTGGTAAATACTATCATCATATACATTCCCTTCAAGAAATTTATATTAGATATGTATGCAAAAAAACGAAAGATATGACTATTTTCCAATTTTGCCAATAAAAACAGCGGGCAGCTTTTTTTAGCTGTCCGCCATTTATTTTAAGCTGTAAGCTGTTTTGCGTGATGCTTTTTGCTTATTATCTGAAGAATAACCACAACGGCAACAAGGACAAGTCCTATTGCGTCGGTAACCGCTCCCGGATAAATAAGAAGCAGACCGCCGACAACGCTGATGATACGCTGATACCACGGCATATCACAGAGCAGATATCCTTCAAGAGCTGCAGACACGCCGAATATACCGACGAGAGAGGTTATGCATATGAGAACAACCTCAAAGGCGGTTGTATCAACGAACAACATTGCCGGATTGAGCGCAAACACATACGGAACAATAAATGCGCCTATCGCAAGCTTTGTTGCCGTAATCGCCGTTTTCATCGGGTTTGCCTGAGCAATTGCCGCACCTGCATATGCCGCAAGAGCAACCGGTGGGGTAAGGTCAGCAACAATACCAAAATAGAACACAAAGAAGTGTGCCGCAACGTCCGGAACGCCCATACGCACGAGAATAGGAGCGCAGGTTGCCGCCATAATACAGTAGTTTGCAGTAGTCGGAACACCCATACCGAGAACAATGCAGCAAAGCATTGTAAGGAACAGTGCGATAATTACCTGATTGCCTGCAAGAGCAACGATGCCGTTGATGATGGTATTTGCAAGACCGGTCATTGTGATTGCACCGGCAATAATTCCCGCAACTCCGCACGCCGCGGCAACGGTAATCATTCCCTGTCCGCCCGCAGCAAGCGCTTCCCATATACGCTTCGGTGTTATACGATTTTCCTTATTGAACAAGCTGACAACAATCGCAACAATAATCGCAATTGCCGCGGCATACTGGATAGAGTTCTGCGCAGTTCCGACAAGGTAAATCAGGAGAACGAGCGGTGCAAGCAGATAAACCTGCTTAAGAAGCGGCAAGAAGCGCGGAAGCTCTTCTTTTGTAAGTCCGCGGAGTCCTTCTTTCTTAGCTTCAAGATGAACAGCAATAAAAATACCTGCAAAATAAAGGATTGCCGGAAGAATAGCCTTAACAACAACATTGCTGTACGGCATACCGAGATAGTCTGCCATAAGAAATGCAGCGGCGCCCATAATCGGCGGCATAATTTGTCCGCCGGTTGATGCAGAGGCTTCTGCCGCAGCAGCAAATTCCGGCTTATAGCCTGTTTTCTTCATAAGCGGAATTGTGACGGAGCCCGAGCCGACGGTATTTGCAACAGACGAGCCGGAAACCATTCCTTCAAGCGCACTCGCAACAACGGCAACCTTCGCCGGACCTCCGGAAAAGCCGCCTACAACGGCATTGGAAATCTTTATAAAGAAGTCTGCAATTCCGGTTCTTTCAAGAAAAGCACCGAATATAATGAACACAACAATAAACTTTGAGCATACATTTATCGGAGTTGAAAGAATTCCCTCTTTTCCGTAGAAAAGATAGTGAACCGTATAATTAAGCTTTCCCCAGAAGGTTGGGTTTGAAAGCCCCCAGATGAGGGCATATGCGACAAAGCATGCAGCAACGATAACTATCGGAAGCCCGACGCTTCGACGGCAAACCTCACCGATTGAGATTATTCCGATTACACCGATAATAATCTGATACCACTGGAAGTTCGCACCCTGCTGGATAATTGTCATTGCATTCGCCGCATAATACAAAAAAGCACCCGTTCCGCAAATCATAAGCAGAACATCGTACCACGGCATATAGTTCGGCTTCTGCACACCCTTCTTTGCAGGAAAAACCAAATAACCGATGAATACAATAAATGCTACGAAGGTCGTAAGGCGAAGCTCTTCAAGCCATGTTGCAAAGAGAGTTACATAAATACAAAACAGAGAAAAAACGGCAAGCACGCAATTTACCGCAATTTTAGCCTTACCTTCCCAGATGCGGGTGTTGGATTCTCTGTCAAACTTTTTCATAACCGCGTCGAGGTCCATAGGAGCCTCGGCAGCTGCGGATTTTTTCTTACCGAAAAGCACTTTATAACCTCCTAAAGTGAAATACACCAAATTGGCTGCGACGATAATCGCCGCAGCCAACATTTCGTTTGGCTGATTTAGCCAACTGCTACATCAACGCCCTTTTCAGCGAAGTACTTTGCAGCACCTGCATGGAACGGTACTGTCATACCGCTTGTAGCGTTTTCGATGCTGAGCTCTGCACCCTTTGCATTTTCAGCGGTGATAGCTTCAGCGTTGTCAAAAATAGCAGCTGTGAGGTTATATACATCCTCTTCGGTTGCATCTGCATTGACGATGAGAGTTGCCTTAACGGTAACTGTCTTAACGTCTTCTGTCTGACCCTCGTATGTACCTGCCGGAACAGTGTAAACCGTGTAGAACGGGCAGGAAGCCATAAGAGCGTCTGCAACGGCACCGTCAATCGGAACGAGGTATGCACTGTTTGTTGTGCAAAGCTCGGTGATAGCCGGAGTCGGAGCGCCTGCTACGATGAATGCAGCGTCAATCTTGCCGTCCTTAAGTGCGTCTGCGCTGTCAGCGAAGGACTGATACTGAGCCTTGATATCAGCTTCAGTAAGACCTGCAGCTGTGAGAACGTCCATAGCGTTGAAGTAAACGCCGGAGCCCGGAGCGCCGATAGAAACGGACTTACCCTTAAGGTCTGCAACGCTCTTTATAGCCGGGTCCATGGTAACGAGCTGGACAGATTCGGCATAAAGGCCTGCAACAGTGCGGAAGGATTCAACTTTGCCTTCGGACTCGAAGGAACGTGTGCCTTCCCATGCGTAGGACATAACATCGGACTGAACAGTGCCGAGCTGATAGTTGCCGGCATCAATTCCCTGAATGTTAGCCTTTGAACCGTCGGTTGAAACGACCGTTACGTTGATACCTGCGTTGTTCTTGATGTACTGACCGAGAACGCCGCCGTAACCGTAGTATGTACCCGAAGTACCGCCGGTACCCATGGTCATACTTGTGCCCGCTCCGCCGGAGCAAGCTGCCAGGGCAACGAGCATAATCATTGCCATGACGAGAGAGACTATTCTTTTCATAATTTCCTCCATCTCCCGGTAAGCCAAAACCGGGATTTTATTTTACTTTGATATTATACTATAATCTTCCTGATTTTTCAAGCAAAATTGCATTTTTAGTAAATTAAGATATTAACAAAGAGGAAACCGCGCCGGAAAATCCGGCGCGGTGAGGGCATTTCAACTGTAAAGCAGCTTATCCTTTCACCAAATCTGTACCAAAGCTTTTTTCGTACCATTCTCTGTGGAAATCTGCAGAAACTGTATCTTCTTTTATCAGTTTCAACACACCAGAGAGCTTTTCTGTCATTCGTTGTCCCATTGCACGTGCGATACGCTTATTCATTCCATAATGGATATCAGCAACATACGAATTGGGGAAATTGCCAAACCACGAAAGCCATGTTTCGATACCATTCACATCAAATTTATCGTACATCCTTGTGGATGACGCAGAAACGGCGTCTACTTTATCAATACGGACAAGCGTCGGGTCAATATCATAACTCAGCCCAACCTCACTGAAACAACCGTGACCGCCCTGCTTACCTTCCCTCTCGTAGCTCTCAAGAATACTCACATCATTCTCTGTAAGATACGGATACTTTGTGATATCGGAAAGCAATTCTGCCGGATATATAAGTCCCTGAAAATACTTATATATAAGCATTTCCGGATGCTTTATAAGCATATTTCTCAAAAATGCTGTCAGCATCCATTGATTACCACCGTGCCCGCTTACTATTACTATTTTTTTAAAGCCGTTACGTATTATCTCACAACAGGCATGCTCAAGTATTGTCCAAATTACCTCTATCGGAAAAATGATTGAACCCGGAAGCAGATTAGCTCCGCCGAGGTCGCCGAAATAAAGCTCCGGAAAGACGCAGACCTCAGAAACTTCTGCCGCTCTTTTGGAGAATTCTGCCGCCTGTAGTGTATCAACGCCGAGTGCCATATGTACACCGTGAACCTCCATTGCTCCAATGGGAATCACGCATACTCCCCCGCATTTTTTAACTGCAGCTTCAAACTCATCCGGAAATATATCCTTCCACAACATAATTTCAACCTCTCTTGTCTAAGTCACTTTATTCTTGCATATGCACTTTCGTGGACTGCAAGATACTCATCAAGACCGAATTCAGTTCTAAGAGCTTCCTGGAATGCATCAAAACCTGACAACGGTTCCTGACCGAGAAGGAATTTTGATATCA
>JAFQGO010000149.1:0-4526 GCA_017398225.1 Oscillospiraceae bacterium
CCAAGCAAAGGTAACGGTATGCGAAATTTGTATGAGCGCATATGTCAACAGCACGGAATTGTTCCTAATGTAGCCATTGAATGCAATGACCGTCAATGCCTGCAATATTATGTTCAATCCAACATGGGACTCACTCTCGGCGCATATCGGGCGTTAGGGGATCATACTCAAACGAATATATCTGCACTGCACATAATGGATTTCAACGAGACCCAATCTGTGTATGTTTTTCACCGACAAACAGACAATAGCGCCATCAATGCTTTCTGCAGTTTTTTATATGACCAACGATATCTTTGAAAAGTAACGAAAACTCAAAGCATAATTGGGAATAGAAATCCAACTGGATTTCTATTCCCGATTAGTTTAATTTACTTTTACGCCGCGGCGTCAAGCATATTTTCTATAAAAATTGCATATCCTTTTTGCGGATTGTTTATAAGGACATGAGTTATGGCGCCTACTATTTTTCCGTTCTGCAGAATGGGCGAACCCGACATTCCGCGGACAATTCCGCCTGTTTTTGCAATAAGCTCGGGATCGGTTGCACGGACAAGCATATTTTTTGTCTTTTCGCCGTCAAAATATATGCTTGTTATCTCAATTTCGTATTCTTTAACTTCATCGCCTTCAACGTTTGAAAGAATGGTCGCTTTTCCACGCTTGATTTCGTTTTTATTTGCTATCGGATACTGCGCCATTTTTTCAAATTCTGCGCTGTCCTTGATTTTCCCGAATATCCCGCTCTCCGTATTCTTTTCAATGTCGGCATAATCATTCGTCAGGTCATATTCACCGCGAAGCTCACCCGGATTTCCGGGACCGCCTTGCACAACGCTTTCTACCTTAGATTTCATAAGAGCCCCGCGCTGAGGGGGAATAAGCACATTGGTGTCGCTTTCCGTTACGCCGTGCCCCAGCGCGCCGTAGGTTTTGCTCTCGGGATTATAATAGGTGAGTGTCCCTATTCCGGCAACGCTGTCACGGATGCGGATTCCGAGCGCATATTTTCCGTCCTCCGCCTTTACGGGAGTTACCTTAACCGCCTTTACCTCTCCTTGCCGCACATACTCAACCGTCATCTCACGCCCTTCGCTTTCGGTAACCATCCGGCGAAGATCGTCATTTGAGGTTACTGCATTTCCGTCAACGCTTTTGATAACATCGCCGGGTGCTATTCCTGCGGCTCTGCACGGATTTTCCGGAACGTTGTCCGAAAGCTCGGTTACAATCGCGCCGTCACACAAAAGCTTTATGCCGGTTGTATGACCGAGAGGGACAAGCTTGTCTGCTGCTTTTGCCGTTATTATAAATGAAAAAGAAATTATAAAAGCGGCAAAAATTTTCAAAGATTTTTTTGTTTTTTGCATATTTACCTCCTTTCCGAAGCTTAATATATGCAGATTTTTTTCGGATATTTTGCCGTAAACGGAAATTTGAGCTTTGACTTCCAAACCAAAAACTGCAATGCGTGAGAAACACACACATTGCAGTTTTTTACCGGTAAAATATTCTATTTCATCAATTTTTTTATTCTTCGTTCGGCTTCTCGGTATACAAGCTCGTCGTTTCGAATTGAAATAACAATAATTTTCATAACGTTATTTTCTCTCACCAATCCATACACAATACGATACCCGAGATTACGTAGCTTTATTTTGTAATAACCACTCAATTTAGCGGCAGAATGATTCCCGAGCGCCTTTCCTATACCATCCGGAGGCGGAAGCGGATGTAGCGCTGTTTTTTCAATCGCCTTCAAAATCAGCTTGCGGCTATATGCATCAAGTTCTTTTAAATCACGCTGAGCCTCTTTGATGTATTCTATCTTCCATTCCATGACAAAAGGCTCCCTTATTATTCGATTTCTACATCTATTTTGTTTAATTCCTCTCGCGAGATACCGAGTTCAGCTAACATCTCTTCATGCGAAATATTATCCTCCGGTTTGCTGTCAGCCACTCGTTTTTCAGCTTCAACAACAAGCATATAATCGGAAATCATTTCCATAAGCTTTTCATACTGCGAGGGTGAAACAAGAACACACGCAGGCTTATTGTTCTTAACAACTATTTTAGTACCGGAAAGCTCAACTTCATCAAAAATTTTTGTTGCTTCACCTTTGTTAAATCGGGTAATCGGAATCATTGAATTCATCATCCCCGCAACAGACATATTATACATATAAATGCTCCTTTCAAAATCAGTGTGCCCCTCTGCATTTATATTATACGTCATAACAATAAAAACGTCAAGAAATTTATTATCAAATTTATCAATAAGTTGGTGGTTTTCTCAAACTTGCCACAATAAAACACTGCGATGTGTGTATCTTTCACACATCGCAGTGTTTTACCGATAAAAATTTGAAAAATTTAAATAACCTTTTTGGTCAACCATTTGCCGCTGCGGAATCGGAAAAGGTTGAATATAGTGCGGCAGGTCCAGTCTGCCCACATTCCTATCCACACGCCGAGAAGTCCCATATGGAGGAAATGCCCGAGAAGATATGACAACCCGACGCGGAACGTGAACATACTCGATACCGCAAGGATTACGGCGTACTTCGTATCGCCCGCGGCGCGGTATGCAGCAACCGGAACAAACGACCACGCGTACACCGAGCAGATGGTAAGAAGCGCACCGGCACCGGTTATTCTTGCCGACTCACGAAGCGCTTCCTCGCCAAAATCGAATATGCCGACAAGCTGATTTCTGAAAAGAAAAACGCTTCCGAAAAGTACAAATGTAAGAATTATGCAAAAGCTTACAAGCTTTTTCGTATACATTTTTGCCTGCTCAGGCTCGCGCGCACCCATACACTGCCCGACAACGGTGAGAAGCACCGTACCAAAGGCGCCGATGGTTGTCCAGCCGATGTTGCAGAGCGTGTTTGCGACGGAGTTTGCCGCAATTGCAATTGTTCCGAAGGAGGAAACAAGGCTCGCAACAAGGAGCTTTCCCATCTGGAAAAGACCGTTTTCAAGACCGTTTGCCCCTCCGATATTAAATACTCGTCGCAAAATATCAAAATCAAGCTTAAACTTCAGAAGATTTTCAAAATGCACCTGTAAATCCTTGTTGTGAAGCATTATAAGACCAACCGCTGCCCATACTATACGTGAAAATGTCGTGGAAATGGCGGCACCCGCAACACCGAGGTCAAAACCAAAAATAAGTACGGCGTTTCCGATAACATTCAGGAGATTAACGGCACCGGTAAGCATAAGCGCCGCTCCGCTTTTTGCCTGAGCACGCAAGAGTGCCGTAGACGAGCTTCCTATTGCGAAAAACGGATATCCCAGGAGCGTCCAGAAAAAGTATGTTTTTGCGTTTTTAAATACCTCTGCTTCAAGCGTTCCGTAAACGAGACCTATAATCTGCGGAATAAAACACAAAAGAAGAACCATAAGCACTGTTGCAATTGCAGCGGATGCATACAGAAGCTGATTTGCACTGCATTTTGCCCGCTCTATGTTACGGCTTCCGATATACTGCGACGTTACGACAACACCGCCGGTCGTCATAGCATTGAACATAAGAATAAACATGATGTTCAACGAGTCAACAAGTGAAATTGCGCTGACAGCCGCCTCGCCCGCCGTAGAAACCATTGATGAGTCTGCAATTCCCGCAACAATTGCAAGAAGCGCATCAAGCACTATCGGAACCGCAAGTGAAACGAGAGCACGATTTGAAAATATCGGCTGTGAAATTGAGTTTGTGTTAGTCATAAATAAGCCTCACTGAAACTTACATCTTTTCCGGTACGTCTGTTGAGAAGATATCCAGAAGCATAAGAAGCATTCTTCTTACAAGCTCAATAATACCGAGCCATGATGCGCGGATTTCTTCGTTCTCCTGTGCAAGAATTTTATTTTCAAAATAGAAGCGGTTGAAAAGCCCTGCTATGTCGAACATAACCTCACAAATTGCGTTGGGGGCTTTATCCTCAAACGCGCGCAAAAGCACATCTCCGACGGAGAAAAGCTTTATAAGAAGCTCGCGCTCTGTATCGCTCTGCGGTGGAAGAAGCTTTCCGGGAGCGGCGTTTGCCGCCATCGCCTTGTTGAGAAGGCTTGTTATACGCACAACCGTATACTGAAGATACGGTCCGGTTTTTCCTTCTGTTGCAAGGAAACGGTCAAGGTCGAAGATATAGTCACGGGCGCGGTGGTTTATAAGATCTCCGAACTTTATCGCCGCAATGCCTATCTTCTCGGCAACATCGTCACGCTCGGCATCAGTCAAATCCTTTGCAACCTCAGAAGCTTCAATTCTCTCTTTTGCCGCCGCCTTTGCAGAATCAATAAGCACAGAAAGGCTCATAACTCCGCCCTCACGCGTTTTATAAGGCTTGCCGTCGCTTCCGTTCATCGTACCGAATCCGACGTGGTAAAGCACCGTATCGTCATCTACAAGACCTGCCTTCTTTGCAAGGCGGAAAACCTGCTTGAAGTGCATCGACTGACGGCTGTCTACAACATACCATATCTCGTTGGGTTTAAAATCCTCTGCGCGCTGGA
>JAFQGO010000150.1:0-4592 GCA_017398225.1 Oscillospiraceae bacterium
GCGCTCCATCCGCAACTTCTGCGAGAGAATCGGCGTTTCAAAGGCATATAACACTGTTGACTACGGTTTCCTTGAACACTGCATCCGCGAGGATCTTAATGAGAACGCAATGCGTATGATGGTTGTTCTCCGTCCTATAAAGCTTGTTATTGACAATTACCCCGAAGGACAGACGGAAACCTTTGATGCACAGAACAATCCGGCTGACGAGAATAGCGGAACACATAAGGTTACCTTCTCGCGTGAGCTTTATATCGAGCGGGAGGACTTCCTTGCAGAGCCGGTCAAGGGATATTTCAGAATGTTCCCCGGAAACGAAGTTCGTCTTAAATATGCGTATTACGTCACCTGCAAGAGCTTTGAAACCGATGAGAACGGCAACGTAACTGTTATTCATGCAGAGTACGATCCCGAATCCCGTGGCGGAGATACGCCAGACAAGCGCAAGGTAAAGGGCACGATCCACTGGGTATCGGCGCATGACGCTGTTGATGCGGAGGTTCGCCTTTATGAAAATCTGTTCAACGCGGAAAATCCGGGCGAGTTCCCTGAGGGCGGTGCGTTTACGGACAACATCAACCCCGATTCGCTTGAAATCCTCTCAGGCTGCAAATGTGAATCTGCTATAAAAGACGGTCTTGGTGACGGCCATTACCAGTTCCTCCGCAACGGTTATTTCTGTCTTGATACAAAGCTTTCAACAGAAGAAAAGCTTGTGTTTAACCGCACTGTATCGCTCAAGGATTCATGGGCGAAGAAAAAATAAATATAGTTTTGAAATATTTAAGCAATATTACCCCGCCGCGTAAGCGGAGGGGGATAAGATAAGGATTGATGATAAATGGATATGAAATTTTACGAGGAGGCAGAGGCGCGTATTCCTAAAGGAAAGGTAAGAACGCGCTTCGCTCCCAGCCCCACGGGGTATATGCACATAGGCAATCTCCGCACAGCTCTCTATACCTATATGATTGCCAAGCACAACGGCGGTGATTTTATCCTCCGCATTGAGGATACTGACCGCGGACGTCTTGTTGAGGGTGCTACTGACCTTATTTACCGCACGCTTCGTGAAACGGGGCTTGACTACGATGAAGGTCCTGATATCGGCGGCCCCGTAGGACCGTATGTTCAGAGTGAGCGTATGGGAATGTATAAGCAGTATGCCGAGCTTTTGATAGAAAAGGGAGCGGCATACCGTTGCTTCTGCGAAAAGACCGACCATGAGGAAAAGGAAGGGGATGCACCGACAAAGTATGACGGTCGTTGCTCACGCCTTTCTCCGGAAGAGATTCAGGAGAAGCTTGATGCAGGGGTTCCGTATGTTATTCGTCAGAAGATGCCGGAAAGCGGCGAAACAACGTTTTCAGATGTTGTTTACGGCGATATAACCGTTCCGAATGAAGACCTTGACGATCAGATTCTTATAAAGAGCGACGGGTATCCGACATATAATTTCGCAAACGTTGTTGACGACCACCTTATGGGAATTACTCACGTCGTGCGCGGCTCGGAGTATCTTTCTTCCGCACCGAAATATAATCTTCTTTACGAGGCTTTCGGGTGGGAAATCCCGACGTATGTTCACTGCTCGCCGGTTATGAAGGATGCACAGCATAAGCTTTCAAAGCGCAACGGTGACCCGTCCTATGAGGATCTTATAAACGAAGGTTATCTTAAGGATGCCGTTGTAAACTATGTAACACTTCTCGGGTGGAGCCCGGGCGGTGAGCAGGAAATATTCTCGCTTTCCGAGCTTGTTGATATTTTCGAGCTTCGCGGAATATCAAAGTCTCCTGCAATTTTCGACACTGCAAAGCTTAAGTATATAAATGCAGAGTACATCCGCGCAATGACACCAGAGCAGTTTGCAGAGGTTGCTCGCCCGTATATACGTCAGGGCGTGAAGAATCCCGACATTAATCCGGATCTCATCGCTCCGCTTCTTCAGCAGAGATGCGAGCGTCTTTCTGATATTCCCGAGCAGGTTGATTTCTTTGATGCTGTTCCGGAATATGACAGCGAGATGTATTTCCACAAGAAGATGAAGACGAATGCAGAGACTGCGCTTGTCACACTGCGTGAGCTTCGCCCGGTTATTGAGGGAATAAGCGATTGGAGCTTTGAGTGTATCCACGATACGCTCTTTGCCTACATTGCAGAGCACGAGCTTAAGAACGGATTTGTTCTGTGGCCGCTTCGCACGGCGCTTTCCGGCAAGCAGGTAACACCCGGCGGCGGTGTTGAGTTCTGCCACATCCTTGGAAAAGCGGAAACTCTCCGCAGAATTGATGCCGCAATTGAAAAATTGTCTTAAAGAAGAACAGCCCCGAAAGGGGCTGTTTTAGTCGGAATGAGGTGGAAATTTATGCAGAATATACTTATGGAAACGCTTGCCCGCGCGGAATATGCGGCTCCGGCACTGAGGAATGCAAAGCAGCTCGGTGCACGGCAGTATGTCGATTTTAACACGCACCTTGCGCCGTTTAAGCTCACCGATGCCGAAGGAATGCGCCACTCGCGCATTTTGCTGTCAAGCAAAGGGAGAATATCGCAAATCGAAATTCCGTGCTTTGCAAAGGATGAAATGTGTTTTTGCAATATGTTAGGACTAAGCTTTGATATGCCGATTATAAAGCTTCAGGGGCTGATGGGCGCGCTTTCACGGATATTCAAAGAGGGAAGCACTGTCGTGCTTGACCGCCCTGAGAGTGAGCCGTTTGAAAAGATGGAAAAGCTTCTTTCTGACTGCGGCTTTCTCATTTACGAATATATCATGTCGGATGAAATACAGGCGCGCTTTCTTGACAGATATAACACGCCTGACGTGTCTTTTGCACCGATAACCGGCATAAGCTTCTATATGGCAGTGAAGAAAACGGTATGACATGGTACGTTTGTTACAGTCTTTTCCCTTGCAAGAAGAGACTGTTTTTTTCGCAAACAATCAAGACATTCATTGCTGGATTTTTTCAAGCTTGTAATTTGCTTTTCGTATAAGAACTCCGTTTTCGGTAGCGAGAATTTCGACAGGCTCGCAGATGTCAATGTCGAAAAAATCTCGTATTTCTTTCGGTATAACGATTCTTCCGAGTTTATCAGTTTTCCTTATTATTCCTATTTGTTTCATTGAAATGGTCCTCCTGAAAAAAACATTAGCATATAGCGTGTGCTCAATGCTATATGCTAATGATAACATATCTTTATGTCGAAAATAGTCGAATTATGTAAAATGCAACAGTATATTACAAATTTCTTATAAAAGCATCTAATATGTCCGAAGCAGCTTTGCGTTGCTTAGGAGTAAGTGGGGAGAGTTTAGCTGTAAGCTCGTCAAAAACAAAATCCCTGCCTGAGCTTAGTTCATCCCGAAGAATATAGTCTGCAGAAATGCTGAGAGCCTCGACAAGGCGAATAAATACATTGAGGCTTGGCATTTTTATTCCGCGTTCGATTTCGCCGAGATACATAACACCGATATCTGCTTTTTCTGCCAGAACTTCTTGTGTGAATTTACATTTATTGCGCGCTTCGCGGATTCTTGCGCCTAATACAATTTTATCCATTGTGTATCCTCCAATACCAATAGCGTTGATTCGTTGCTATTAGTATAGAGTTTTTTGTAAAATCTTTGAACAAGCAAATAGCATTAGAACAACGCTTAGAGCGTTGTTTTTTGATGATTAAATAACAGCGCCATCTTTTTGGGCATAGTGATTATTACTTCTTTCGGTAATAAGAGGGAGGGTGACCGAAGTGGGCAGTGAAACAGCGTGTGAAATAGTTGGGATCATCAAATCCGCTGTTTTCGGCTATGTCAGATATTGGGAGGGTGCTTTCTGTAATCAGGTTATATGCACGTTCAAGTCTGTAAATTTTAAGATACGTTAATGGAGGCAGACCGATTTCCTTTTTAAATTTGCGACATAGATGAGCTGCAGTATATCCGAATTGCTCACTTAACTGTTGTGATGTTATGCTTTCTGCAAAATTCTGCTCAAGATATTCGGTTATACGAGAAACATCATCGTTCTTTTTCTCGTCTGAAACAACTACAATTTTTTCTTCAATAAGCAAATGAAGTAAACGATAAACTTCGCAAACGGCATTCAATGCGTCGGTGTTGACTTCGTTGCACAGTCTGTTTATGCATGAAAGAACTTTTTTTGATGTACAGATATTTTCGTATTTTGCGCTGTTTTTCATAAAACAGGGCAGGAGGTTTTTACATATTTCAGTTTCGTTATAAAAAAATCTTACATCAAACATTAACGTATCATATGCGGAATCGCTTACCGCTTTCATATGATGAACAGAGCGTGGCGGAACGATAAGTGCGCATCCTTCTTTTAACGTGCCGCTTTGAGCTCCGCAGATGAATTCGACCAGACCGCGTTTTAAATATATTATTTCAATACGGTCATGCCAGTGAAGGCGAAAGCAATTGCTACCGGCTTTTGGTGAAAAGCGAAGCACTTTTACGGCAGAAGGACTGTATGCTACAGGAGTCCTTTCTAAATATTCAAATTGCATAGAAATCACCTGAAAAATCAATATAATGCTAAAATGGCGCGTTTTTGTTCTATGAAGAA
>JAFQGO010000151.1:0-14085 GCA_017398225.1 Oscillospiraceae bacterium
ACTTAAAATCCTTCGATAGAAATATCGTACCGGTTCAAGTCCGGTCAGCGGCACCATATATATCGCGGAGTGGAGCAACCCGGTAGCTCGTCGGGCTCATAACCCGAAGGTTGTAGGTTCAAATCCTGCCTCCGCAACCATCAACAAACCCTGTAACTGCAATGGTTACAGGGTTTGTTGTGTTTTCACCAAATCGTCAAATTGCTACCAAATTATACGAATTTGACCCCAACGGAATAAATCCTCATCCAAATACGACTATCCATTCTTACAATGCAAATTGTATGAATATACCTCTTCGTCTTACAAAGCTCACCCTGGTGCATGCACTCATCAGATAAAGCATCAATGGTAATAGAGCTAACAGCATCTTATCCGTCATCAATGTTTTCCTCTTCCATAAAACAAACTTACTGTTTCATTACCTCTTGCTTTTCAACTACAAACTTTACGAACAAGATGGTTATTGCACTAAGGATAAACGAAACAATCGAAAGCACCTGCTGTCCATATATATGTATTCCGAATACTATGTTCCCATTTGCCTGAATTACGCTCAAAAGTTTTCCGGCAACAAGCGATGCCCCAAATCCAAAAATTCCTCCTACACAATTCTTGATTGCCATTGCTTGTGTTATATATTCCGAATCAACATAGCTGTATGTAATATTAAACGAGTTCATATTTGTTCCTGCAAGCGAGCCTGTGTATAACACGGTGTGTAATATTATTAGATACCACGTTGACGAAGTAGTAAAAATATTGATAAAAAACGCAGCTGCAAGCAAAGACAATCCAACACGATATCCTTTTGCAAACGAATGTTTATCAGAAAACTTGCCGAGCGGCCTTGTCAGAATCATTCTTACAAAGTTAGACATGATATTTATTACCTGAATGGTAAGCACCGAAAGCGCAAGATCGTTTGTTTTGAATACTCCGATAAATCCAATCGTGAAGTAACGTGCTGTTTCATACAGTATTGTCATAAGTATAACATTTTTGAAACTCCTGTTCTCGAAAACATAGTTCAACGTTTGTTTTATCGTAATATGAGAATCTTCTGTGGTTTCTTCTGTTTCCCCTTTCATAAGTAGCATACAGATAAAGTTGCAAACATTGAATATTAAAATGCACACAGCAATGAACAAAAGTCCGCCCTGCAAATTCCCCAGACTTTCATATCGATCTATAATGACACCCATCACTGCAGAGAAAGCAATCCCTGAAAGCAAAGAAACAATTTCTCTTGTCGATGAAAACCTGCCGCGCCTTTCCGGGTCTACATATGAATTTGCCCATCTGAACATAATTGATGCGACAACATAAAGCAATGTGTATCCGAGAAGAACACACATCATCACGATAACAGTTGCCGCCGAATTCTTTACCGGCAAATACGGAACAAGAAACATCATCATAAACGCAGAAAAGCTGCAGACATATGTGAAAATCAAAAAAGGTTTCTGCCTTATTTTCATTCTCACAATAAAAACTGATAAAATTTGAAACACAAATGCTATATTCACAAATGACGAAATAATACCGATAACCGAATCACTTATTCCGATATGAGTAAGAAGCTTTGCCAGAAATGCATCTGACACAAGAATCATTAAAAAGTACTCAAAAACGCTTTGAATAATATACGATACTCTCGATCTCTTGTATTCTTTTGAATTAAAATCCATCATACTATCATTCCATATAATTTAAGATATTACCTGTTTTTTCGATGCTGTCAAGCGCAAGAAGAAAACGTTCGAGGTGAAACGGTCCTTCAATATGTCCGCCCTTGTTCTTCCGCTCGGAAACCTTTCCTTCGCTCTTGTTTATTGAAATATACCAGCGCCCATCCTCACGGTCCGCAAAATATTCAAATGCCTCTTTCTCAAGACTGTTTGCAAGGTCGAGATACTTCTCCTTGCCGAACATATAGTGGGCCATACGGAACGCAACGGTTGCCTCCTGATTCGGCCAGTGGCGATAAGTATCGATGAGGTCTTCCTCAAGTGGCTTTGAGAGATTGCGGTCTGTCGGGATAAGAAGTGTTATCTTCTCAAATCCCTCCGGCATTGCATAATCAAGAAGTTTTTTTCCGAACTCACGTATTTTGTCGTCGTTTTTGACTTCGCCCTCGCAAAGAACAAACCACGCGGCTTCATATACGTGGCCTGGATAACACATATCGGCAACCCATGTTGTAAGTGGTTTGTTTCCGAGCGGAAGATATTCGTTCACCTGTTTCTTTTCGTCATTGACAAAGCCTGCCGACATCATTTCGTTTATGACATCACGTGCTGCCGCATCATACTTTTCATAATCACGACCGACATTGCGGACAAACTGAACCATCGCAAGCATTGCCATGTGGAGTCCGAGCGCCTTGCAGTCCTCGTCCGCCTCTTCCTGAGTCGTAAACTTGTTCTTTTTGTAAAGATCATATGCTACATCAAAATAAAGCTCAGCACTTTTCCATACTTCCTCGCGCTTGCAGATTCTGTAATACTGAGCACAACCCATTGCACAAAATATTTCACTGTAGTAAAAGATATCATTCTGTTCCACATTGGGCTTTCCATCACGCGTTACCGTATACGGGAGTCTGCCGCTTTGCGGAGTTATCTTTTTCAGAAACTCATAGAGATGCTCACACATATCTATGTATTCCGGTCGAGCGTCCGCAAGACGGTACGCCATAGAATAGCTCCACAGCTCACGGCCTAAGAACCACACTATTTTATCGGTTGAAGCAACCTTTGAATTTTCATCAAACCAATTGAATACGCCACCATATTCCTCGTCCTTCGATATTTCAATCCAATGCGGTAGAATTTCATCTACAAGATATTTTCCGTAATCCATAATCAAACCTCCAAGCTTTTAAGCTCAAGTGAATCCACTGTAACTATTTTTTCAACATTGCCTTTTTTAATCTTCACTGTCGCCGGAACATCGTAATCCGTGTTGAGAAGATACATCTTACCGCCGTCGTAGTATGACCACTTTACTCTGTCACTACCAAACACCCTTACCTCGCAGCTTCTTGCACTTGCCGATATAAACTCACGCACAATCGCACGGTAAAGAGGGGAAAGAGCCGGATATCCCGGGTAATTTGTAGATGTTACAAGTGTTGCGACGCCGTCTCCGATGCGATTTTCAACAACAGTGCTTATATGCCCCAAAACATACCCGAAACTGTCTGCCGCATATGCTACGCTCTTTCCTCCAGTAAGCTCAAAAACGCCCCAGTTTGCATATCCTCCGCTGTATACTGGGTCACATGCGAAGTCTGCTGTGCCGGGGTACAGTATTTTCTCATCAATAGATGCCGGGTCGAACTTCACTCCGTCGTTCGTTCTTCTAACCTCACCGGTAAACCGCGCACCGAACAGACGTTCAATTTTCCCATTTGTGATCGGTATGTATTCGCCGGTTCTCTTTGCATTGGTATTGAGATGTGCCGCGCTCATAAGGATCCTTCCGCCACGCCTTACATACTCATAAAGCTTATCCATATCTTCATCGGTCATGGTATTCCAGCCCATAAACACGAGATGATCATATTGCAAAAACTTGTCAAGCGGTGCTTCAATCGGTACTATATCATACATTCCGTACGCCGGAGATGCAGAGGTATCTTCCTCACCAAAGTTTGCACCATCACTCCAGTTTCGTTTCGTTCCAACCTCATCAAGGAGTCTCCATGAGTGTTCTGCCTCATTATGCCCCCATTCCTCGCGGTGAAATTGATTCCATATCGAAGTGCCGCCCCAGCCGCCCCACGCGTCATGACGTCCGGAAACAAAGGCGAACTTAACCTTAGGCCCCCCTTTGGGACGGAAATCCTCCTTTATGTACTTTGACATATATTCAAGAATGTCCCTGTAATCCTGACAGACTTCTGATTTTCCGTCAAGGCTCTGAGCGTATGAATCTATACACTCATCCCCGCTTTCGAGGCAGAGAAGATTTGTTCCCGAAAGATATGCATATTTGTATGCAAGCTGAAGTCTCTTGCGCTTGAGCATATCACTGTGACGAAATCCTCCATACCACTCATGAGCTATATATGTTCCCCAAAGTTTTGAATCTGCCATTTTTGCAACGCCGCGCGTGGCAGCTATAAGCGGCTCTGGATTTCCGCACATCATTTCAAGCGCGGGAATTGTCGTTCCTGCCTCAACATTATATTTATTGAGCGCAGTTGCCTCTCCCGAAAAGATTTCAGGCATCCCAAGCTTTTTGTCTATCCCGACAAATCCGGAAACGCGCTCAATATATTTTTGATGTGCCTCTTCCATATCCGCACAATCAGTTTCGATTTTCGCAGGATCTTTTCCCCTTGTTTTGCTTGTCACAAAATACCCCGCCGCCTTGCACGCACCGGAGCTGCCTGTCTCCCCAAGCATATCACCAAGAAAATACTCACCGGCAACTTCGCGGATTGCATCTACCGTTTCTTTATTGAGCATACTTCCTTTTTCGGGAGGCGCAAACTGGACGGTGTATAAAAAAGCGAAGTAAATTTTCTTTTCCGCCATAAATTTTGCCCATTTCACATAGGTCTCCCGCGGAATCTCACGGCGAGCAACCCGTATTTCAACGAAATTGAGTCCTTTCTTTACCGCACGCTCATTTATTTCCTCTATCATTTTATCTTCTTCAAATGAATGTTCCCCGAGATGAACACCGTGTAAAATGATATCTCTTTCCATCGCAAAACTCTCCTTGTACGTTTAAGTTTCTCAAAGTATATCTTTTTTAGAATTTTTAGTCAATATGAAAATTACAAGATTTTACATATAAAATTTCAAAATTCTACAAATCCTTGCACAAAGCATTGTGCAAGCCTTTTTTTAATGTTATAATCACAGCAAATCAACACTTACGGAGGTAATTTTATGCAATTCGGAATCAACGTTTTTGACTTCGGTGCAAAAGGCGACGGTGTGACCGATGATACCGCCGCAATACAGGCTGCCATAAACTTTGCAGCAGAGCGCGGCGGCGGCAAAATTCTCTTTCCATATACGAACAGGGGCTACAGAATAGCATCACCCGGAATTGAGGAATATGATGGAATGAAAGTGCGGGCGCAGCTGATCATCCCGACAGGCAATGTGAATATTCAGCTTGAGGGCGAAATGCCTTGCCGTCTGCTTAATAACTATCAGGTTATCCCTCCCGATGTTGCGATTAAAAATAAGCGACATCCCACGAAATTCGGTACAATGAAAATGGATAACACCGTTCTTTTTTCTGACTGGGAAGCTCCGGAGGAACATAACCCCGAAGCTCGTCCGTGGTCAATTCTCGCTGCTCCTGAGGGCAAGGTTTTAAAAGGTAATTTCAGTAACTTTGGAGTTTTCGCGATAAAGAACCTCGAATTCCGCGTAAAGCTCAACACAGACAAGATGTATCCTACTCAGAGCTGTGTTAACCTTCAAAACGTTTCAAGAGTAAATATTCAGGACTCTCAGTTTTGCTTGAACGAAAATGTAGGCGATACATTTCTCGAAAAAGAGCTTTTAGAAAATCCATGTCACACCTTCGGTCTTATGACATCGGGCGACCAGAATGACAATAATGTTATCCGTAATGCGGCGGTTCAGGGCTTTAAATACGGATTTGTTTTCAGCGAGCATGTTGTTGCAGAGTTTCTCTATGCACACAACTGCGAGGAAGCAATAACATTCCATGATTCATCGCACTTGTCTGCGCTCAACCACGTTGTTGCACAGCACAACAAAAGAATTTTCACCACGACGCGCGGCAAACTTTTCGGTCACGAACCGGGTCCCTGTAACGTACGCATCGGCTCCGTCAACTTTGAATGCGGCACGGGACTTCTTCCGAAAATTTCTCAGCTTGAATACGGAGTATATGACCCCGAGCACAGATTCCATGGATATCTCTACTGGCACAAACCATGGGGAGAACAGGAGTTTCCTGCAATCCACGGTCCGGAATTTAAGGTCGAGCATTTTTAGATTTGAATGTATAGCCTTCCGCGGCAATCCCGCGGAAGGCTTATTTTATTTACGCAAGAATATTAAGCTTTGTAAGGTCAACTTCACACTGCATCTTTTCTCCGCGGGTAAAGCGTTCTGCCTCTTCACATACGTGAACGCCGATGGCTCTTACACCATTGGTGAATGTTCCCGCAACGTGCGGAAGACATATCACGTTCGGCAAAGTACGAAGCGGATTATCAACCGCGGTAGGCTCTCTTGTATAAACATCAAGGAAGGTGAGAAATCTGTTCTTTTTGCATTCCTCAATCAGGTCAGCTTCGTTTATAAGCGAGCCGCGGGAGGTGTTCATAAACACTGCCCCGTCTTTAATAAGGCAAAGATTATCTTTGTTTATCATATCGTCCGTTTCCGGAAGCGCCGGAGCGTGAACACTTATAACGTCACATTCGCTCATGAGCGTTTCAAGCTCCACCTTTTTTGCTCCGAGTGCCGCAATCTCCTCTGCCGACTTTATCGGATCACAGATAAATACTTCAACATCAAATGCCTTGAGAAGCTCTGCAAAATAGCTTCCGACACAACTTGCTCCGATAATTCCGATTTTTATCTTGTAAAAATCCTTTATCTTAAATGCATTCTCCCTCCACATTCCGTTTCTGACGTCGTTTGCAAGCGTGTAAGTTCCCTTACACGCCGCTATTGCTACGCCAAGCACGGTTACAGCAACACTTCTGCTATCGACAATTTTCGAATCGGTTATCGGTATTCCGCTATTAAGAAATGCCTCTGTCATAATGGGACGAAGCGAGCCCGCGCCGTAAATTACACCGCGCAAATCCGGACAGACATCAAGAATCTCCTGCGAAATTCTCGGCGATTCCCATGAAAGAATAAGCAAGTTGGTATCTTTTACAAAGTCAAGATAATATTCCTCATCTGAAAAATCCGCTCTGTCGTAAATATGCAAATCACCGAGTTTTGACAGCCTTTCGTAATCGTCTTCTCCGAAAATTCTGCTTTGCTGATACGTATTGATAAGAATTGTTGTTTTATTCATTTCTGTCCTCTTTTCATTTATTGGCGGTATAATCAAGTATACGTTTAATAAGAACGGCTACTTCTGCGCGGGTTGTGTAATCCGACGGTGCGATGCGCCCGCTTTTACCGTTAACGAGTCCCGTCGCAATTAGCGCCGACACTGCTTCTTTTGCATAATCTGCAACAGCTACAAAGTCATCGTACTCTGGTTCAGTATTCTCGCCCAATTCTACTTTGAGCTTCTCTATCGCACGATATATGATTACCATCATATCCTGACGGGTTATGGAGTTTCTCGGTGCAAATTTGTTTTCACCGATACCGTCGACAATTCCGCTATTGCGTGCTATTGCAAGCTCGGGTGCAAAGTATTCTCCTGCATTTACATCGGCAAAATTCTCGGTGTTATCACTTGCAAAACCAAATGCACGGACAAGAAGCAACGCAAAATCCGCACGGGTGATATTGGCAGCAGGCGAGAAGGTTGTTGCGCTCGTTCCACGGATTACACTGCCCTCGGCAAGTGCGTTTATCGCGTCACTTGCCCAAGCATGGTTAGTGAGGTCTGCGAAACGGATACTATCCGTTTCACCCGATACCTCGGGTGCGTTTTCGGTGTCATCCTTTTCGTTGGTATCTTCTCCGTTTCCTTCCTCATCTTCGCCGTCATCCGGTTGTGTGTTTTCAGGCTTATCAGTCGGTGAGGCACCGCCGCCACCTTCTCCGCCTCCGCCGGTAGGTGCATCTGTTCCGGAATTATCAGAAGGCGTATTAGACGGATTTTGGCCCGTTTCTACCTCTGCTCCAGGCTTTTTATCCTCTGTTTTATCAGGCTGTGAACTACCGGTGGTAGATCCGTAAACCGTAATTGTAAAGTGAACCGTACTCTCTCTTCCTTCGCTGTCGTATGCTGTTACAGCAACATGATTTTCACCTATCTGGCTTGCATCCGGTTTCCATGTTACCGTCGCCGTTTGCTCGTTGAAGCTTGCGCCGCGCGGGAGAGTTGCCGCTTTGTAGGTCATCGCAAGACCTTTCGGGCTTTGTGCATTTACCTTAACGCTTACACTGCTTCCCGCAGAGGTCGTTATCTTGTCCGATACTGCATCAAACACCGGTGATGCATTCTCAACAAACGAGCTTGGGATGACAAAGCGCTGTTCCTTATCTATGTTATAGATATATCCAGCATCGTTGTTCTTTGCATCCTTAAAGCTTCTTACGAGCGTGGTTGAACCGATGTGGAGCCTTACGGTATCCTCGTCAATCCGTTCTGCGTCTTCGATATGATACGCTGCATTCTGTGTTCCGTCATTTTCGATGTTTATCCAGCGTCCTTTAATATCGTCAATCGATACTTCTCCATCGAAATCAACATCAATCCAGTTTTCAAAATCGCCGAATGTGAGCTCCTTATCAAATCCCATGACCGTGCCGTAATATGCACCTTTCCTGTTGTCATCTTCAGTTTCGGTGTCTTCGGTTATATTGTCTCCGTCACAAACATATCGGTAAATAACCGCGCCTGCCTTGTTGTATGAGCACACACCGACAAAACCGCGGAAGGAAAATTTGCCGTCAACCGTATACATTTTGCTGTTGTCAGTTGCGTAAACGATATAATCCGTTCTCTCACCGCCTGTATGCGTAACCTTTACCGCTCTCACCATTCCGTTCTCCGGCACATCTCCTTCCACCGAAACCTCGTCGATTGACTCGATATAGCGCGTGCCCTTATACGGTTCGATAACCGACATGAACATACTGTCAAGCGGACTTCCGTCCTTTGACTCACGCTGGACGAACATGTAGTCAAGCGTTGCCGGCATCATCGCATTCTGTGGCTTTACCGGAACACGTCCACCTGCAAAGGCAACCTCGTCCGGAACAAAGTCGTTAATCTGCGTAAGACGGAGCTTTATGCCCTTGCTGTCCTTTATCGTTTTTCGGTAGTCCTTTATGTCAAACTCAACAGCGAAGCGATTGTTCTCCATAAATCTGTCGCGGCGCACCTTGTTAAGCCATGTGTATCCGCGCGGGAAATATGTGTCATAGAACCAAAGATTCTGTGTCCACGGGTCATGTTGAACCTCGTTGGTGAAGGTCATCCATTCGCCCGTCGTGAAATCTTCATACGGAACATCTATTCCGTAATAGGTGACGCCATCCGGACCTGTGTTGTGGACATATGTACCGGTATAATTCCCATTCTCATCTACCTGCTTGCCTGAGAGATATCTTCCTTTCTCGTCTCTCACAGTCGTAAAATCAATATTTTCTACCGGATATGCGTCCTCCGCCTGACCGTGGAAGCTGAAGGTGTGCCTATTCCCGCCCTTGACGCGGAAAAAGTCAACCCCGTATGATATGTTGTCATCAACCTTTACCGAAACGAGCGTTCTTCTGTAAATATCCGTTTGCGAATAATACCGTGCAGCATCAACGTCTATAAGCTTAACGTATCCCGAATCGTCAAAGTGTAGCGGATCTGCATTTGAAAGGGCTCGCGCAGAATTGACATCGTCAACTACTACCGTGTTGTGTGAAATGGTCGCACTTACCCATTGATAGCGTTCCGGGTCTGTACCCGTCATTGCGGGGTATCCGAGGTCAGGTGATAGGTTAAGTCCGTATGCGTCCACACCGATATTGAGCATATCCGTATGTCCGTGTCCGTCTGTTTTTCCGAAGTACATCCAGAAATCGCGCAGATTGTTTACATCTGTAGCACTGCTTGCGGAGCTGTAATTATTACCGTCGCGCAGTATTGCAAAACCGTAGCCCGCCATCATTGCGCTCTTCTGCTCCGGATTTTTTTCAACAAGTGCTTCGACCTCATCCTGAATAATTTCCGGATCTTCATCAAATATTCCGTACTTTAATCCATTCGTGCTAAAGCCGTTCCTGAGATAAATGAACTGAGCAAGATCCTTTGCAAAAACAGTGTTCTTAAGGTTTTTGAAACCATTTACGAATGTAGATAGAGAAACATTGAAATTAAGCTCTGCCGTTTCGTTGTTGTCACCGATGTTTGCATACTGGTTATTAAGCGAAACTTTATTCATATATGGCATAAACATCTTGGCAAATTTCGGATGCTCGAAAAGTGCAAGCTTTTCACCGCCTTTATATGCCGTGAGATAGTCCGCAATTCCGTTTACGGAGTTTATCCACATTCCGTTATAGTTTTCAGAGGTTTCATTTCCCATACCGTCACGGCAGACATCATTTACAATTCTTGCAAGAACATTGCCGCCCGTACCATTTGAACCGGTGCGGTACATCCACTTAATCATTTCAGTTGTTTCCGGTTCACGGTCAAGTGCGACAGCGGCAGCAGTAACCGCAGTCTGACCGAGTGCAAAGTTTCCTTCGATAAGACGTTCCTGAGCTGCTCTGTATATTTCAAGCAGAATCCCGTTTTCCCAGTTATTCCATATTTTTTCGGAGCTTGATTTTGTATTTTCAAGCCCCATCCTCTCCGCTTCGGAGCTGAGGAAGGATATTACCTGGGAATCGCGAGTCATGGGGTACAGAATATCACAGGCATTGGCAATTGTTTCTGCGTGGGTAGCGTCGGATATATGACCGACAAGCTTTCCGAGAGAGCTGTCGCCGTCCGCGCCCCAGAAAATATATCTGTCCTTGTTCTGCAATCTGAAATCAAAGCTTGGGTAAACATCGGCAAATCGGTCAAGGAGAATCGCGCCGGCTCTGCCGTACTTTTCATCTCCGGTATAAAGATACGCATTGGCAAGAGCATCTATTGCATGTACAGCATCTGTTCTTGTTATATAGTAATAGTTTGCAATATATGCATGACGCTCCTCAATGCCGTTCTGCGCATCTCCCATATAGTTATTTCCGTTTTCATCCTTCGGCAGATAGCCCCAGCTGTCGTCAACGCCCCAGCCTTCTACCGTTTCACCCGGACGAAGCCCCTCACCGCCGTTGAGGCTTGTCACTTTCAGGCTTCCGTCCTCTTTTTTCTCTCCGATTTCCGGATAAAGAACGTTTTTCAGGTATCCGTAGCCCTGGTCAGCATAGCCTGATTTTGCATATTCCTCGGCAAACAGCTCTTTATGCTTTTCATATGCTTTCTCAAGGTCAAAATATCCCTGCTTATCAACGCCAAGCTCAAAGAATTTATCAAACTCGTTTGATGGGAAAAGGCGCTTACAGTCCGGACACTGAATCTTCCACGGACGTGAGAGAGCGTTAATCGTCCAGCCGTAAGAGCCGCCGGTACCGTATTTTCCTTCAACGTCCGCACCGCAATAGCGGCAGATGTTAAACTTCAGGTCATTGTACTGTGACGCAAGACGCGAACGCGGAATTCCCTCGCCGTAAATTCCCGCATATATCTGCATATAGTTACCGATATACCTGTCACCGGAAGCAACTGCAGATTTTTTGATATCCTTTGCCCATGAATATTCTGCTATGTTTTTCTGAGCATTTTCGCGTTTTTCGTAAGTGTAATATGTCGGCTCGGATTTGCCGGTATGCAGGACTGTTGTGACAAAAGCAGAAACTTCTATGCTCTTTCTGCGGAACTCTGTCTGTGCCGTTACTTCGCATTCACCCTCAAGAAGACCTGTAATCATACCAAGCTCATCAATGCTTACAAATCCATCGGGAACACTTCCGAATGTTATGGTTTCACTCGGAACGGTTATTCTGTTTCCGCTGTTCATTACGGCAGTGAGCTTTGTTACCGCCTTTTCGCGGACGAAAAGCGTTTCCGGAACATCCCATTCCACCTCGCGCACACCTGTATCATCGTATGCTTCAAGATTAAGCTGTCCTTCAGATTTCTTTCCTGAAATATCTGCCGAAACTGAAATAACGCCTGCACCGTCGCCTATCGCCGTTATAAGACCGTTTGCATCTGCCGTAAACACGTCATCATTCCTTGAACGGAACTTTTTGTTCGTTATCACAGCGACAGGTTCTTCACCATCGGTGCGGTATGCACACACGTCTGCCGTAACGGTTGCCGGGTCGTTTACATCCGTATAGGGAAGATACGAGGTTTCAACCTTTGCGACGTAGTATTCCGTTGCCTCATTATCTTGCGGCACAGTTGCGCCGAGAAGATATTTTTCCTCGCCGCTTACAAGTCCAAAGCTTCCGACAGAACCGAAAATCTGGTTCTTGTTCTCTCCTTCGACTCTGTCTGTTGCCGTGAATGTGAATACATAATAGCCTGGCTCGGTTATTCTTATATTTTCTACGATATTAGGTTTGGTAACCAAAACATTGAAGTCATTCGGGTCATACGGAACGGTTGCATCATAACAACTGTATGCACCGACATATGCGCTCTTGGGAGTGATGCCTGCAAGCTTCGTGAGATCTACGCCCGAAAGCTCCTCGCGCTTTGCAACATATACATCAATTTCCAAGGCGGAATCCGATGCGGCGTTCCACATTTCCATATCATACAGTCCGCGCTCGGGAACAAAAACCTCGATAGCAATAAACGCCGTATCGCGTATTCTAAGATTTTTATTTTTGTATTTTAGAATTTCCCACGCTTCACCCGTATACGATGCTCCAACCGGCGCATAAAGACCGTCTGTTATTGTGTAATCAATTTCGGAGAAAAGCTTTCCGCTTCCCTGCGTAAATCCAAGATCCTGCATATCGCCGCCGAAATCATAGAAAGTGCGCATACCGGCAGGCTTTATGAGAGAGGTGTATTGCACCGTAGCACTCTTTTCCTCGCCTTTTCTCTTGACGGTCACACTAAGTGTAACCTCACCTGCAGCAATGTCTGTTATCTTTCCGTCGGCATCTACTTTTACAATATCTTCATCCGAGCTTTTAAAGGTAACCTCATCGCCGGAAAAGTCAGTCCATACTTCACCGTTTGACATCTTTGCCTGCGGATAAAGCTTTCCGCCGGAAATCCCCGCAAGCTCAAGACTCATTATCGCCGCGCCGCTGCCGTCGCCGGAAATGAGCGTAAACGTTCCGCTCGAACCGCGAACCGCGCCTGATTCTATCTCATTTGTTCTGTTCTGGAACTTTATCGTATGCTCACCCTCGGAGATATTGAACACCGCCGTATCGCCGAGCGTTCCGTCACTCTTGACGGTTTTTGCAACACTGTTTGTGTTTTTTCCGCCAAAAAAGTTTGCGCTCGTTCCATAGCAACTATAACTTCCCACGCGTGCATTGTCAACATAGACATCCACATATCCGCCGTTTTTTGCAACATCGTGGTTCATGGTAAGCGTATAATCTCCGGTTTTCGGAACGTTGATTTTATAGGAAACCCAACCGCCCGCATTGTTCATTGAAATGGTTCTTATACCGGCAGTTGTTGTATACTCTGCACCCCACAAGGTTCCATTAACTATGGCGCTCGCGCCGGCATACTGGAAGAAACCGTCCGTATGTGTGTACTTCACATCCGACATATGCATGGCCGAGCCTTTTTTCATATCATACTTTGCCATTATACCGCCGACGTCGTATTTTACTGTTATACCGCCATCGGAAACGTAATAGCTGCTCTTCGCAGTCGCAGTGTATCCGTCATATGAAACAGTTGCCATGATATTGCAGATTCCGGTACCTACCTCGGTAATCTCACCGGTCACGGAATCTATAGAAACGATGTTGGGATCAGAGCTTTCATACGTAACCACAGCACCTTTTGATGCAATATCTGAAATTTCCGTGCCATCAGACATAATTCCCGTAACGGTTGCCTTTTTGTCCGCAAGTCCGCCTATGCGCGCACCCATAAGCACCCTTCCGCTTCCCGAAACAAGGCTGAAGCTTCCTACCGTAGCACGGTAACCATTCGGGACATAGAACGTTATAACGTGCTTTCCGGCAATCTTTATATCAAGCTCTGCCGCTTCGGAGGTAAAGGCGTTTGCATCTTGTTCCGCTGTCTTAAACACTGTAGCCCCGCGCCGTATCTTGTTAAAGAAGGAGCTTTCGGTAGCATCGTAGCAGTCATATCCGCCGACGAGCGTCCCGCCCGTGGGAGAGTATGTTGATGTGCTGGATTCTCCCTCTGCGTGGTAGATGTGTATAATGCCGACAT
>JAFQGO010000152.1:0-5110 GCA_017398225.1 Oscillospiraceae bacterium
AAAAACATTTATAAAAAGAATATCCGTATAGTAGGAAGCACGCTTCGCTCACGCACACCGGAGATGAAGGCGGAGATTCTTGCAAGCCTCGTAAAGGATATATGGCCGAAGGTCGAGGCAGGGTTCATCAAACCCACCATACACGCCGTTCTTCCGATAACGGAAGCCGAGGATGCACATGATATTCTCTATAAGGGACAGAATGTCGGAAAGGTTGTTCTTAAAGTACAGTAAATGAAAAACAACAATCAGCGCAGTGCAAAAGCACCGCGCTGATTGTTTAACCGTTATATTCCATTCCTGCGTTGATTGCCTTGAGGTTTACTTCTAAAAGATTTGCACGCTTTGCGGAAACGACTTTCTTAAGAGAATCCTCTATATCGTCCGTGCGCATTCTGCACTCCTTCATAAGCTTACCCGTGATAATCATATTTGCAAGCGTCGGTGCATCCATCTCCTGCGCCATCTTTGTTGCCGGAACATAGAACACCTTGACATCTGTTCTTTCTACCTTGCGTTCAATAAGGGTAGAGTCAACAATAATTATTCCGCCGGGAACAACTGCGTCCTCATACTTATCAAGAGACGGAAGGTTCATTGCAACAAGAACATCGGGATTTGAAACAATCGGTGAGCCGACCGGTTCATCCGAGAGGATGACGCTGCAGTTAGCAGTACCGCCGCGCATCTCAGGACCGTAAGACGGAAGCCAGCTGAGCTGTTTTCCCTCAAGAAGTCCCTTATATTCGAGAAACTTTCCCGCAAAGAGGATACCCTGACCGCCGAAGCCGGCTAAAAGAATCTGTGTTGTCATGGTTATTTTTCCTCCTTCTGTGCGCTCTTGTCCTTGTAAACGCCGAGCGGATAATACGGAATCATATTCTCGTCAACCCATTTGAGTGCGTCATTCGGAGTAAGTCCCCAGTTTGTCGGGCAGGTGGAAACAACCTCGATAAGAGAAAATCCCTTGCCTTCAACCTGGTTCTTGAATGCCTTGAGAATAGCTTTGCCTGCTGCCTTAACGTTCTTTACGCTGTTTACGGCAACGCGCTCGATATACTCGGGACCGTCAAGAGTGGAAAGCATTTCGCTTACCTTTATCGGATATCCTGCAGTTTTTACATCTCTTCCGTACGGAGAGGTCTGCGTTACCTGACCGGGGAGTGATGTCGGAGCCATCTGACCGCCGGTCATACCGTAAATCGCGTTGTTTACGAAGATAACGGTGATGTTTTCGTTTCTTGCCGCCGCGTGAACGGTTTCTGCCATACCGATTGATGCAAGGTCACCGTCGCCCTGATATGTAAAGATAACATTCTCGGGGAACGCGCGCTTAAGTCCCGTTGCAACAGCGGGAGCGCGGCCGTGAGCCGCCTCAACCATATCACATGAAAAATAATCGTATGCCATAACGGAGCATCCGACCGGTGCAACACCGATTGCCTTGCCCTCTACGCCAAGTGCGTCAATTGCCTCCGCAACAAGGCGGTGAATTATACCGTGGGTGCAACCCGGGCAGTAATGAAGCGGTGCATCCGTTAAAGCCTTCGGTTTCTGAAATACTACTGCCATTATTTGCAACCTCCCTTGACTTCTTCAATCTTTGCTAAAACTTCTTCCGGAGACGGAATCATACCGCCTACGCGGTTGCAGAGGTAAACCGGCTTTGCACATTCCGTTGCAAGGCGGATATCCTCAATCATCTGTCCCATTGAAAGCTCAACGCTGATAAATGCCTTTACCGTCTTTGCTGCTTCCGCAAGCGGAGCCTTCGGGAACGGCCAGAGCGTAATCGGACGGATCATACCGACCTTAACGCCGTTTTTACGTGCGGCAACAACTGCGTTCTTTGCAACACGCGCAGCAATACCGAATGCTACAACGCAATATTCCGCATCGTCCATCATAAAGCTTTCGTATCTTGTTTCGGTCTCTTCGATTACCTTATATCTCTCATAACGCTCGATGTTCTTCTGCTCAAGCTCTTCCGGCTTTAAGTAAAGAGAATTGATGATGTTGTGCTTTCTCTTGCCTTCTGTGCCGGTAACAGCCCATGGCTTTTCGATTGTGTTTACCTTTTCCTCAGGAAGAGAGACCGGTTCCATCATCTGTCCCATAGTTCCGTCTGCAAGGAGCATGGACGGCATACGGTACTTCTCTGCAAGCTCAAATGCGAGAGCCGTCATATCTGCCATTTCCTGAACGGATTCCGGAGCAAGAACGATAAGGCGATAGTCTCCGTGACCGCCGCCCTTGACGGACTGGAAGTAATCCGACTGTGACGGCTGGATGCCTCCGAGGCCCGGACCGCCGCGCTGAACGTTTACGATAAGTGCCGGAAGATCTGCACCTGCAATATAGGAGATCCCCTCCTGCTTAAGCGAAATACCGGGGCTTGAGGACGAGGTCATAACCCTCTTTCCCGTTCCGGCAACGCCGTATACCATATTGATTGCGGAAATTTCGCTCTCCGCCTGGAGGAAAGTTCCCCCGATTTTCGGCATTTTCTTTGCCATATACGCCGCAACCTCTGTCTGCGGTGTTATAGGATATCCAAAGTAATGACGGCAACCGGCGCGAATAGCCGCCTCCGCAATTGCTTCGTTACCCTTCATCAATACTTTTTCTGCCATTTTTCCTCACACCTCACTTTTCTACCGTGATTACGCAATCCGGACACATAGTTGCACAGAATGCGCAAGCAATACACTTCTCCTGATCTGTTATCTCAGCGGGAGAGTGACCTTTTTTGTTAATCTTGTCTTTTGCAAGAGCGATAATGCCCTTCGGGCACGCCGTGACACAAAGCCCGCAACCCTTACACAGGTCTGTGTCGAATGTTACTTTAGCCATGATAACACCCCTTCTATTTTAAAATAATTTTTTCTGTAACTTAAGCGGGAAAATATCAGGATTTTCTCCGCATATACGCTCATCTGCCGTTGTCATTACAACCGGCACGCCGCAAAGCTCTGAAAGTTCATCGGCAAAGCTTGCAGTTTTTAAAACATCCTCAATCGTTGTTTCTGCACCGATGTTTGAGTTGTTCACAATTCCGGTGAACGGAATTCCCGACGCTGCCTCAATCTCGCGGAAAACCTCATAGGCTTCCTCTGCAGTTCTTGTAAGCGGGCGGTAAAAGTTTGCGACAAAAAGATTTTCAAAGTTTCCTTCTTCAAGGATATACGGACGGTATCTGCCGAGAGCATATGCACCTCTGTCGTCTCCTCCGATATCCATAATTACCTTTTTATCATATCGCTGAACAAGCCCGTAGACCTCTGCCGGAAGTGACGGCAAATCAACGCTTGTGTTTGCAAACGGAAGTGCGATCACTTCGACTCCTGCGGCTGTAAGCTCGTTCATACTGTCCTTTGTACGGAAATACGGATTTACGATATCTATATCCGCAATAGCAACCTTCTCACCCTTACCTGCAAGGTGTATTGCCCAGTTTACGGCGATGTTTGTCTTCCCGCTGCCGTAATGCCCGCCAAACAGCGTGACGCGTTTATTTAAAGCGTGATTGTCCAATTGAACTTATCCTCACACTCGCCCCACTGAATACCTGTAATGGTGTCGTAGAGCTTCTGGCTCACTTCGCCGATTGTGTTGTTGTTGATGAGCATAACATCATCCTTATAGCGAAGCTTTCCGACCGGAGAGATAACAGCGGCGGTACCTGTGCCGAAGCACTCTTCAAGCTTGCCGCTCTTCTGAGCATCCAAAAGCTCTTCAACGCTGATGCGGCGCTCCTCAACCTCATAGCCCCATGACTTGCAGACCTCGATAACAGAGTTTCTTGTTATACCCGGGAGAATGCTGCCGTTGAGCATCGGAGTTACAATCTTTCCGTCAATCTTGAAGAAGATGTTCATTGCGCCGACTTCTTCGATGTACTTTCTCTCAACGCCGTCAAGCCAGAGAACCTGAGAATAGCCTTCATCGTGTGCCTTGACCTGAGCTGCAAGAGAAGCTGCATAGTTACCGCCTGTCTTTGCAAAGCCCATACCGCCCTTTACTGCGCGGACATAGTCGTCCTCAATCCAGATTCCGACCGGTGCAAGACCGCTTGCATAATATGCGCCGGACGGAGAAAGGATGATGATAAAGAGATATGTGGAAGACGGTGCAACACCGAGGAATTCATCCGTTGCGATGATGAACGGACGGATGTAGAGCGATGTGCCCGGTGCGGTGGGTATCCAATCCTCATCGACCTTTACGACTGCTTTGCAAGCTTCAACAAAAAGCTCAACCGGAAGCTCCGGAATGCAAAGACGCTTATTTGTGTCGTTTGTTCTCTTGGCGTTCATTTCCGGGCGGAAGAGACGGGTTTTGCCATCCTTGCCCTTGTATGCCTTAAGACCTTCAAACATTTCCTGACCGTAGTGGAAAACCATTGCGGACGGGTCAAGCTCGAGCTTGCGGTACGGCTCAATTCTGCCGTCGTGCCAGCCCTTGCCCTCAGTATAGTTCATAATGAACATATGATCTGTAAATACCTTGCCGAATGCAAGCTTTGACTCGTCCTGCGGACGTGCCTTGGGGTTAGTTGTTTTTGTTACCGGAAAATTGTACATAAAAAACCTCTCCTTATATATTGTTTATATAAATCAGGTCTTCTGTCTTAAAGAACGGATGATCTGATATTTTTTATAATTTACAGCTTGTTGCGCTGGATTTTTCCGCTTACCGTTTTCGGAAGCTCGTCACGGAATACAACAAGGCGCGGATATTTATACGGCGCGGTGTGCTCCTTAACATAAGTCTGGATTTCCTTCTTAAGCTCCTCCGTCGGCTCGGTGCCCTTGGTAAGAACGATGCTTGCCTTAACTATCTGCCCTCTTACCTCATCGGGTGCCGCAGATACGCCGCACTCAAGAACATAAGGAAGCTCCATAATAACGCTTTCAATCTCAAATGGTCCGATGCGGTAACCGGAGGATTTGATAACGTCGTCAACACGACCGACATACCAGTAGAAGCCGTCCTCGTCCTTCCATGCGGTATCGCCGGTATGGTAATATCCGTCGTGGAGAACCTCGTCCGTTTTTTCCTTGTCGCGGTAATATCCCGTAAAGAGTCCGCAGGGCATACCGTCTTTTAC
>JAFQGO010000153.1:0-3733 GCA_017398225.1 Oscillospiraceae bacterium
AATATTTTATTACCGGAGATTTGCAAAGTCAATCAGATAAGATAGAATTTACAGATTGTTTTATTTTGGGATAGAGAAACTCCCCACCGGAAATTTCCCGCGGGGAGTTAAATATGTTCTGTTTTAATTATTCAGCGTCAGCAGCTTCTTCTGCCGGAGCTTCAGCAGCATCCTCTGCTGCTTCTGCAACAGTCTCCTCGGGAAGAATATCATTCTCTTCACCGGAGGTCGCAACGAGCTCTTCTGTGTCTTCCGGAGCTTCTTCTGCAGCTGTCTCTGCCGGAGCAGCTTCGCCCGGGATAAGAGCACGCATTGAAAGAGAAATCTTCTGATTTTCTTCATCGACTGCGATAATCTTAGCCTCGACCTCGTCGCCTTCCTTAAGTGCATCGCTTACCTTTGCGATACGTGTGTTAGAAATCTGGGAAATGTGGATAAGACCGTCAACTCCCGGAACAACCTCTGCGAATGCGCCAAACGGCATAAGCTTAACAATCTTAACCTTTGCAGTATCATCTACATTGTAAGCTGCCTTGAACTTAAGCCACGGATTGTCCTCTGCCTTCTTGTAGCCGAGGGAAATCTTTTTCTTTTCCGGATCAAGAGCGATAACGAAAACGTCAACCTCCTGACCTTCCTTGAACATCTCAGACGGATGACCGATACGTCCCCATGTCATTTCGGAAATGTGGAGCATACCGTCAACACCGCCGATATCGATAAATGCACCGTAAGAAGCAAGAGAACGGACAACGCCCTTGTACTCCTTACCGACCTCAATATCTGCCCATACGCGTTCCTGTGCCTCACGGCGAGCCTCTGCCGCAACCTCGCGGATAGAACCGACGATGCGACGGCGCGAACGGTTGACTTCTTTAATCTTAAGCTGAACCTTCTTCTTGAGAAGCTCGTTCAGATCTGCGTTTCTCGGAAGCCCGGACTGTGATGCCGGAACGAAAACGCGGAGACCGCGGACGGTAACTACAACACCGCCTGAATTTACATCCGTAACAGTACCTTCAACAGTAGTGTTATCCTGACGTGCAAGCTCTACATCGTCCCAGCCCTTGATAGCATCGAGACGCTTCTTTGAAAGCGTGATAATTCCTTCAACATCGTTTACACGGACAACGGAGCACTCAATCTCGTCGCCGACTTTATACTTATCAGCCGCGTCTGCATCTTCGCCGATTTCGGAATACGGGATATAACCGGCGTATTTTGCGCCAAGGTCTACCTGAATATCGGACGGGGTGATTGCTGTTATCACGCCGACAACCTTATCTCCATTATTAAAAGTTTTGAGAGAACTTAAAAGTAACTCCTCAAAAGATTCTCCCTCAAAGTTCTTGATTTCTTCGCTCATCTTGCCTTTTACCTCCTTAATTATCCAATCGGGTGTCGATGCGCCCGCCGTGATACCGATACGCTCTGCGCCGCGAATGACGGAAAGCTCAATCTCTTCTGCATTCTCAACGCGGATAACCTTCGGACACACGGAAGAACATATCGCAACAAGCTCCTGTGTATTTGAGCTTGTCCTGTCCCCGATTACAACCATAACGTCTGATTCCGATGCCAGGCTTGCAGCTTCGGTCTGTCGTTTATCGGTCGCGAGACATATTGTATCAAATATTTCGCAATTTGTACACACTTTTTTTAAAATTTTTACGCAATTTTCCCAAATTTTTCGTCCGACAGTGGTCTGAGAAACGGCGCAAACCCGCTTGGCTCTAAGCTCAGGGCGGTTTTCAAAAAGTTTTGACATTTCTTCTGCCGAACCGACGATTTCTGAGTGAAAACACTGCCCGGCGATACCGAGAACCTCCGGATGCGATCTTTTCCCGACGATTATCACTTCATAACCGTTCTCGGATTTTTCACGCACAATATTGTGTATCCTCATAACATACGGACACGTGGCATCCGCATATTCAATTCCACGGGATGAAAGCTCGTCATAGACGCTTTTTGCCACGCCGTGTGAACGGATAACCGCAAGACTTCCCTCCGGCACCTGTCCGGGCGAGTCCACACTCGGTACACCGAGAGCTTCAAGATGCTTTACAACGTGTGCGTCGTGAATTATCGGACCTATCGTGCACGCCTGCACTCCTTCACGCCCAAGCTTTTCCGCCATATCCACCGCACGGCGCACACCGAAACAGAAGCCCGCAGTTTTTGCAACTGTTACCTTTGCCATCAGGCTTCACCGCCTTTACCAAGTGAGAGTATGTCACCGAACACCTTTTCTACAACAGCTTTATACTTTGCACCGCCGCTTCCTTCGAATGAATCGGTTTCAACCGCTTTTCCGACGATTACGTCCACGCGTCCGAAAAGACGTTTCCTGCCGCTTATAAACACAGGAAGCATAGTTACACCCGCGCGGCATGCAATCATGGCAGCACCCGTTTTTGCACCGGAAACATCAGCCTCACCGGAAACGCGCGTTCCTTCCGGGAAAATAACAACTTTTCTGCCATTTTTTAAATGATTTATGGAATCGCGGAGTGTGGACATTGAAGTTGACCCGCGGTCAACGGGAATTGCTTCAATCTTTCTCAGAAGCGCACCTATTACCGGAATACGGAAAAGCTCAATCTTTCCCATAAACACCGGAAGGTCAGTCTTATCAAACAGCATCACCGCAAAAAAAGGGTCAAGCATTGAGGTATGATTTGCACATACAACCGTCGCCCCATCCGGCATATTCTCTTTACCGGTAATCCTTACGCGAAAGAAAAGACGAAAGACCGGAACTACGACGGAAACAAGAAATTTATAAAGCCTCATCAGCCGTTCAACCTCTCTTTTATTATGTTTTTCAGAAGCTCCACGCTCTCCTCAAGTGTGTTGCCGGTAGTGTCAACCGTTACAGCATCCTCAGCCGCCGCGAGAGGTGCGACACTTCGGCTTGAATCCTGCTTATCCCGCGCACGCATATCCGAAAGCACGGTTTCAAAAGAAACACTTTGCCCCTTGAGAATCAGTTCGTCATATCTTCTTTGCGCACGGTCTTCATCCGTTGCCGTAAGAAAAATCTTTATTTTCGCATCCGGAAGCACAACCGTTCCGATGTCTCGGCCGTCCATTATAACATTATCACGTCTTGCAAACTCACGCTGCATCTCAAGAAGAAATGCACGCACCGCAGGAATCGCCGACACATCGGAGGCATATGCGGAAATAACGTGCTCGCGGATCTCATCCGTTACATCATCCCCATTCAGGAATAACCTCTGCACTCCGTCGCGGTGAGCTATCTCGATATTGATTTGCGGAAGCAGTTTTTCCACCTGCGCCGCATCCTTCGGATTTACACCGGCACGCTTCACATAAACACCCACAGTGCGGTATATAGCACCGGTGTCTACATATGTAAAGCCGAGCTCCTTTGCAAGCAGCTTCGATATCGTGCTTTTCCCCGCGCCGCTGGGACCGTCAATTGCTATTGCACACTTGTTCATTTTAGCACTTCCTTCCTAAATTTGTGCGGCATACGTTCCTGCCGAGTGTGCCGTCGACCATGCTATCTGAAGGTTGAAGCCTCCTGTATATGCATCAACGTCTATCACTTCACCGGCAAAAAACAATCCGCTTGTGATTTTGGATTCCATAGTTTTGGGATTTATTTCCCGGACATTCACGCCACCGGAGGTTATAATTGCCTCCGCTATCGGGCGTTTTCCGTCTATATCTATACGCAGCGCTTTAAGCGTATCACGCAGAG
>JAFQGO010000154.1:0-2811 GCA_017398225.1 Oscillospiraceae bacterium
AAAAAGAACGTATCTTATTCCGGGGCCGTCAACCGTGCCGAAAGTCTCTCTTGAATGAACGTATCCCTTCATCAGATTTTATCGTGGAAGGTTCTGGAGATTACTTCGTCCTGCTGTTCACGTGTAAGGTTGTTGAAGTTTACAGCATATCCGCTCACTCTTACGGTAAGCTGAGGGTATTTTTCGGGATGCGCCTGCGCATCCAAAAGTGTTTCTTTTGTAAAGACGTTTACATTTAAGAGATGTCCGCCTTTCTGAACATATCCGTCGAGCATATTAACAAGGTTATCTATCTGGTTTTTTGTTGCTGACATTTTGGTTCCTCCTGAAATTTATTATTCGGCGTTGTCGGTATCAAGTCCTTCAAAAAGGGTGGGGCTGATACAACCGCCGGCTGCGCAATCGATATCAGGTTCACCGATAAAGATTTGGTCATCCTTGCCGAGGGCACCGGGAATGATTGAGAACGTGTTTGAAATGCCGTCCTGCGCATCGCGGAAGGGAAGCTTTGAAACCGATGAAAGGGAAGCGACCGCTCCGTGTGTGTCTCGTCTGTGCATCGGGTTAGCTCCCGGTGCAAATGCCTCTCCGCGCTTGCGTCCGTCCGGGGTC
Organism: Oscillospiraceae bacterium; assembly: GCA_017398225.1. Taxonomy (GTDB): domain Bacteria; phylum Bacillota; class Clostridia; order Oscillospirales; family JAAYXM01; genus SIG480. Next base: position 613 of record JAFQGO010000154.1, read on the forward strand.
GAACCGGTGTTCTTTCCGTAAACGACATTTGAGGTAATTGTAAGGATGGATGTTGTGGGAATACTGTTTCTGTAGGTGTGATTTTTTCTTATATGCTCCATAAAGCGGTGAACGATATCATAAGCAATTTCGTCAACTCGGTCATCATCGTTTCCGTATTTCGGAAAGTCTCCCTCTACCTCATAATCCACGGCAAGATTGTTTTCATCACGGATAACGCGCACCTTTGCATACTTTATCGCAGAAAGTGAGTCGGCAACGACTGAAAGACCGGCAATGCCGGTTGCGAACCAGCGCGTAACCTTTTTGTCGTGAAGCGCCATCTGGATTTTTTCATAGCAGTATTTGTCGTGCATATAATGAATAATGTTAAGAGTGTTGACGTAAACGCCCGCAAGCCATTTCATCATATCGTCATACTTTTCAAAAACCTCATCATAATCGAGATATTCCGAGGTTATCGGGCGGTATTTCGGACCTACCTGCTTGCCGGTTATTTCGTCAACACCGCCGTTGATAGCGTAGAGAAGGCACTTTGCGAGATTTGCACGTGCACCGAAAAACTGCATTTCCTTGCCGACCTTCATAGAGGAAACACAGCAGGCTATTGCATAGTCATCACCGTGATTAAAGCGCATTAAATCGTCATTTTCATATTGAATGGATGATGTTTCAATGGAAAGCTTTGCGCAATATCTCTTAAAATTCATCGGAAGTCTTGTGGACCAGAGCACGGTCAGGTTCGGTTCCGGTGCGGGACCGAGGTTTGTGAGGGTATGCAGATATCTGTAAGACATTTTCGTAACCATATGCCGTCCGTCTACTGCAACACCGCCGATTGATTCCGTAACCCACTGCGGGTCACCGGAGAACAGCGCGTTATACTCGGGGGTTCTTGCAAACTTAATCATACGAAGCTTCATTATGAAATGGTCAACCATCTCCTGAATTTCCGATTCTGTGAAAACTCCGCGCTGAAGGTCGCGTTCTGCGTAAATGTCGAGGAAGGTGGATGTTCTGCCGAGAGACATTGCCGCTCCGTTTTGCTCCTTAACAGCAGCAAGATATCCAAAGTATAGCCACTGGATGGCTTCCTGTGTATTCCTTGCGGGCTTTGAGATATCAAATCCGTAGCTTTGTGCCATTTCCTTAAGTGCAGAAAGTGCCCGTATCTGCTCGGAAAGCTCTTCGCGGTCGCGGATTATTTCAGAGTACATTGCCGAGCGCGTTGTTTCTTTCTGTGCTTCCTTATCTTCAATAAGCCGGTCAACACCGTAGAGCGCCACGCGGCGGTAATCTCCGATAATTCTGCCTCTGCCGTAAGCATCCGGATGTCCGGTAATGATATGGCTTGATCGGCAGGCGCGCATTTCCGGAGTGTATGCATCAAAAACGCCCGCATTGTGCGTTTTTCTGTGTGTTTCAAAAAATTCCTTAACGCCGGGGTCAATCTCATAACCGTTGTCGCGGCATGCCTTTTCAGCCATACGTATGCCGCCGTAGGGCATAAGCGCACGCTTTAACGGCTTGTCCGTCTGAAAACCTACGATTTTTTCCTTTTCTTTATCGAGATATCCCGGAGCATGTGAGGTGATGGTGGATATAACTTTTGTGTCCATATCAAGAACCCCGCCGGCTTCGCGCTCTTTTTTGAACAGGTCAAGCGCTGTGCTCCAAAGAGAAACGGTGTTGTCGGTGGGGGAGGCGAGAAAAGCCTCATCTCCGTCATAGGGGGTATAATTATGCTTTATAAAGCTGCGCACATGAATTTCCTTTTTCCATGTACCGCCTTCAAAGCCCTCCCAGTATTCGTTGTTAATATTTGTCATTCTTCGTATCCTTCCTTTGGCTTTTCATTCTCATTCCGTTATATTGTACCACAGAATTATTGTTATTACAATAACAATGCCGCGATTAATCCATAGTAATTTTTGTATGTTTTTTATCCAAAAAACAAAAAGCAAAAATTTTGTAAATTTTTGCTTGCAAAAGAGAATTGATGGTGGTATAATCTAATAGTTTGATTATTACAGATAAAGGAAGCGAATTTAATTATGGGTACATTATTAACTGTTTCTGTTGCACTGCTTGCGGGGCTTCTTATGACGCGCGTTTTCAAGCCGCTGAAGCTGCCGTCTGTTACGGCTTATCTCATTGCAGGTGTTCTTATCGGACCGTATTGCCTCGGTGCGCTCGGGA
>JAFQGO010000155.1:0-7759 GCA_017398225.1 Oscillospiraceae bacterium
ACGAAATAAAAAAGGCGGATTTGCTGATAAAAGACGAGATTATTAAAGACATATCTTTCAGCGGAGAGCTTCCGGAAAACTGCGAAGTTATTGATGCGGACGGCGCATACATTTCTCCCGGATTTGTTGATATCCATGTTCACGGCGGTGCCGGATATGACTTTATGGATTGCAATGTGAATGCGTTTCGTGAAATATCCGATATCCATTTAAATAACGGAACGACCACAATGCTTCCGACCGCAGTTTCTGCAGAGTTTGGCAACATACTCAACTTTATAGAGGTGTACAAGAAAGCTGTACCGTTATGTCCGAATTTCTGCGGCATACATCTTGAAGGTCCGTATATTTCAAAGGAGCAGAAAGGTGCTCACAAGGAACATCTTCTTCATTCTCCGACGGATGCAGAGAGCGAGATGCTGCTTGGTGCAGGCAGGGGCATAATCAAAAGAATAACTGCTGCACCCGAGCTTGACAATATGGAAACCTTCACGAAGCGGATGGTTGAAAACGGTGTCCTTATGTCTGTCGGTCACAGCAATGCAACGAGTACGCAAGCAAAAAACGCGTTTGAGCACGGATTTTCGCATATCACACATCTGTATAGCGCAACATCAAGCATACATAAGGTGAATCAAAAGGTTGAAGCCGGTGTGATAGAGGCAGCATATCTCAATGACGATGTGAGCATCGAGCTGATTGCAGACGGAAAACACGTTGCTGTTGATGCCTTAAAGCTTGCAATGAAGATAAAGGGTTGCGGCAAAATCGCACTCGTTTCCGATGCACTTCGTTCAGCGGGTACAGATGTTAAAGAAAGTTATCTCGGAGAAAAGATAGAGGCAAACCGCGTTATAATTGAGGATGGCGTTGCAAAGCTTCCTGACCGTTCCTGTTTTGCCGGAAGCATCGCAACGGGAATAACTCTTCTTGAGCGAGGAATTAACCACTATGGCTTATCTGTCTGTGATGCGGTAAAAATGCTGACGAGAACTCCGGCAGAAATATTGGGTATAAACAATATCGGGCGCATTGAAAACGGATTTACAGCAAATATCGTTGTATTTGATAAGAATTGTAAAATAAAAACTGTATTGCTTAATGGCATTGCAGTGACTGATAAAAAGAAAGGGAAATTGGCATGACAGACTTTTTATTTGATGTAATTATGACAGAGCTTGAAGACGCAGTCGGCAAAGCAAACTGTTCAACAAGAACGATTGACAAGCTCACTCACAGTGTAGACTATTTCTGGCTCTCGAGAATGTGGGCAGACAGAGGTCTGCGTATGCCGGAGGCGGATTTTGTTGTTGCACCGAAGGATGCAAAGGAAACATCTGCAGTTTTAAAAATTGCAAACTACTATAAGCTCCCCGTAACCACATGGGGCGGCGGTGGCGGTACCCAGGGTGGTGCTATCCCTGTCTGCGGCGGTATTCTGCTTGACACCAAGCGTATGAATAAGATATACGATGTAAATGAGCAGGGAATGTACATAGAATGCGGCACAGGCTCGATATACAAGCACATCGAGTGGGCTGCAAACGAGCGGGGGTATGCAACAATGCACTATCCGTCATCGCTTACCTGTTCAACAGTCGGCGGCTTCCTCGCACACCGAGGTATCGGTGTATCTTCCACAAAGTACGGCAAAATAGACGATATGGTGCTTCAGATGGAGGTTGTTCTCCCGAACGGCGATATAATCGAAACCTCTCCCGCACCTAAGCATGCCGCAGGTCCTGATCTCAACCAGATATTCATCGGTTCTGAAGGAACTCTCGGTGTTATGACAAAGGCACAGATGCGAATTTACGAACAACCGGAGTCCCGTCAGTTCCGCGGATTTTTGTTCCATAATATGACTGATGCATTCAACGCAGGCCGCGAGCTTCTGCAGAAGTTCAAGCCGTCTGTTATGCGTCTTTATGACGAGGCTGAAACAGCATCACTTATCAAGAAAATTGTCGGTGTCGAGAAAAAGGGCGCATTTATGAATATAGCAATCGAAGGTGTCAAAGAAATTGCAGACCTTGAAATGAAGATTCTTCTTGAAACCTTTGCAAAATACGGCGCAGAGGATTTGGGTTCCGAATACGGCGAAAAATGGTGGAAGGAAAAAATAACATTCTTCTATCCCGGTCATATGATGGATATTCCGCAGTGCTTTGGTACTATGGATACCATCGCTCCATACGACAAGATTGAGAAGATATACTGGGAAATGAAAAAGGCTATTGAAACAAACTTCCCGCAGGCAAAGTTCATCGCTCACTTCTCGCATTGGTATGAATGGGGATGCATGATTTACGACCGCTTTATCGTCGACGGCCAGGACGTTCCGCAGGACCCGCACGAGGCATTCAGACTCCATCAGGAAATCTGGAACTGCGGCGTAAGAACAGCACTTGCAAACGGCGGTGTTGTAAACGACCACCACGGTGTCGGCATAAAGCTCGGCAGACTTATGAAGGAACAGTACGGTCCTGCAATGCAGGTGTTTGAAGGCATAAAGAAACAACTTGACCCGAACGGAATCATGAATCCGTACAAGCTTGGTCTGTAAGAGGAGGTAGGAACAATGCAATTCACTCAGAAATCAAAAGAACATATGGACGCCTGCCGCTTCTGCTGGATGTGTCGTCATATCTGCCCGATAGGAAACGCAACGGGACTCGAGAGAAACACTGCTCGTGCCCGTGCTTTCGGTCTTTCGATGGTTAGCCGTGATGCGGTTGAATATTCCGATGATATTATCTCAAACGTATATGAATGTGCGCTCTGCGGCGCTTGCGTAAAGGAATGTGTTACCGGTTGGGATCCGGTTATGTTCACAAAGGAAGCACGCCTTGGCGCTGCACTTGAAGGCAAGCTCCCGGAATACATAATGACAATGGTTTCAAATGTAGTTCAAAAGGGAAACGTTTACGGCGAAGAAGTTAAGGTTTCCGCTATGCCGGAAAGCGATACACTCCTTTTCCTCGGCGAGTTTGCAAGGGTAAAAGGCGGCTATGAAAACGCAATTGAGCTTTTAAAACGCGCAGGCGTCTCTTTCACTGTTCTTGCCGATGAGCCGAACAGCGGCTATTCTATGGACTTTATGATTGGTGCCGCGGCAGAGACGAAATCAGTTATGGAGTCTTGCGCAAAGACACTTTCAAAGTACAAAAAGGTTATTTGTTATAACCCTGCCGATGCAAAGGTTATGCTCCGCGAATATAAGGAATGGGGAATAAATCTCACGGCAGAGGTTGTTACATTCACATCTTTTGTTGCAGAGCTTGTAAAGAACGGAAAGCTCAGTGTAAAGAAATCCGACCTTACATTCACTCCGCAGGATAGTGCAATTCTTTCCCGTGACCTTGAGGAAACCGAACCGATGCGAGAAATCCTTTCTGCTTGCGGTGGGGTAAAGGAAATGCTTCTTAACGGAAAAGATACAGTGCTTGCGGGAAATCTCATTATGAATGAGTATATGCCGGAGGTAATGGCAGAGGTTGCACGTCGCCGCTGGTTCAATGCGAAAAACGCAAATGCAAAAATTCTTGTAACGGCAGACGTTGCAGAATACAATCTGCTTCTTGCCGAGAAGCCTGATGATATAGAGCTTCTCACTCTTGAGGAGGCAGTGCTCCGATGCTTGTAAATCTCAAAACGGTATTAAATCTCGCTGAAAAAGGCGGTTTTGCCATCCCGGCATTTAACGTATACAATATGGAAACTGTTATAGGGGTTATCCACGCAGCAGAAAAAGAAAATGCACCGATAATCATGCAGGTGTATCCAAGGCTTATGAAGGAAGAAACCGGATACTTCTTATCACCGGTGATAAAGGCGGCGGCAGAGCGTGCAAGCGTTCCAGTTTGCTTCCACCTCGACCACGGCCCAAGTGAGCTTGAAACAACTCGTTCAATCCGCTACGGAGCAACAGGCATAATGCTTGACGGTTCAAGCCTTCCTTTTGAGGAAAATATCGCGCTCACCAAGCGCGTTACAGAAACTTGCGCGTATCTTAATGTTCAGACAGAGGGCGAGCTCGGACATATCGGCACAACCAAGGATGACCTTGATGAGTTCACATTACCCGAGGATGCAAAAAGATTTGTTGAGGAAACCGGCGTTTCGTGCCTTGCTGTTGCAGTGGGCACGGCTCACGGAAGATATTCAAAACCTCCAAAGCTTGATATTGAGAGAATAAAGGATATAAGAAAAGCAACGGATAACACCGCGCTTGTTCTTCACGGCGGAAGTGGAATTCCTGATGAAGAGATTAAAAAAGCAGTTTTGGCAGGAATACGTAAAATCAATTTCGCAACTGATGTCTGTTATTCTTTCCTTGATTGTTGTTTTGAAGAACTAAAAAAGCCGGACAGACCTGTTGCAATAGACAGCTTTATGAAAAAGCCGATAGAGGCTGTTTGCGAGTTCTGTATATCAAAGATAAAGCTCGTCGGAGCTGATGGAAAGTGGAATGGCAATGTCTAATATAGTCGGAATAGGCGCAAATGTATATGATACGCTGATAACCTTGCCTGAATATCCCGCTGAGGATACAAAGATGCGCGCAAGCGGCATAAAGGTAAGCGGCGGAGGTCCGTGCGCAACGGGACTTGTTGCCGCATCAAAGCTTGGCGAGAGTGCAGTCTACATCGGAAATCTATCAGACGATGCGGCAGGAGAGTTTTTAATTTCTGATTTTGAAAGATACAATGTGGCAACAAGCCTTACAGAAATGATAAGCGGATATCGTTCATTCTCGTCATATATCTGGCTTGCGGAGAATTCTGCAACAAGAACTTGTGTTTTTGATAAGGGCAATGTGCCGAAACTCGCGCTTTCGGATAAGCAAAAAGAGGCAATAAGAAAAGCCGAAATCCTTATGGTTGACGGAAATGAAATGGAAGCAGCAATTGAGGGTGCGCTCATTGCAAGGCAAAACGGCACAAAGGTACTCTACGATGCCGGAGGACTGTATGACGGGGTGGAACAGCTTCTTCCGCTTGCAGATATCCTCATTCCGTCAGAGGAGTTTGCACTCGGACATACACAAGCGGAAAATACCGAGGATGCGGCACAGATACTTTATGAAAAGTACAGTCCGGAAGTTGTTGTTATAACGCAGGGGAAGAACGGCGGAATAATGTATGACGGTGAGAAAATCATAAAATACTCCGCATTCCTCGTACACGCGATAGACTCAAACGGCTCGGGTGATGTTTTCCACGGTGCATTCGCTTTTGCACTGTGCCGTGGATATGACTTTTACAAGGCGTGCGTTTTTTCAAGCGCCGTGTCGGCACTTAAATGTACAAAGCTCGGTTCCCGTGAGGGTGTTCCGATGCTCTCGGAAACAATAGAATTTTTAAAGGAGCGTGGATATAATGAATTTCAAGAGAACATGGAATAAAAAGTTTGGTAAGTCTGAAATCTATAAAAAAGAAAACAGCGCTTGCCAAAAGGTTGAGATTGATATGCTCCGCCTTGCTGACGGAGATGTGAAAGCATACCGCGAGGAAAACAAGGAATATGCTCTTGTCATTCTTGGCGGTAAGTGCACAGTAAAAGGTGAAGCTTTTGCTTTTGAAAGCATCGGAAAGAGAGAAGATGTTTTCGGCGGTGCGGCAACGTGCGTATACGTTCCTGCAAACAAGCCGTTTACGGTAACAGGTGTCGGCGAAGTTCAGATAGCAGTTTGCAAATCACCGTCGGATAAGGACTTTAAGCCCGTGCTTATCAACCCGGAGGATGTTGTGATAAAGAACCTCGGCAAGCCCGGCTGGGAGCGTGAGGCACACTTTATCCTTGATGAGAGAACAGACTCTGAGATGCTTTATATCGGTGAAGCGTTTGTCAAGGGCGGTCAGTGGGCAAGCTATCCGCCGCATAAGCATGATGACGATAATATGCCGATTGAAGCAGAAACAGAAGAAATTTACTATTATGAGTTCAAAAAGCCGCAGGGCTTTGGTATTCAGAAGGTCTATACAATGGAAGGGGATATCGACGAAACCTACACCGTAAAGACAGGCGATTTCGTTGAAATTCCGCGTGGATATCATCCGTTCCATGCCGCCCCGGGATATGATAACTATTATCTCTGGATTATGGCGGGCAAGGACCGCGGCTTCTATATGACAGCAGACGAAGACCACAAGTGGCTCAATGCATAGTATGAAATACTTACTCGGAATAGATTTTGGCGGCGGTGCGTCAAAGGCAACGCTTCTTTGTGAGAACGGAGAGATTGTTGCCGCAAGTACAACCGAATATCCTACGCATTATCCAAAGCCCGGATATGCAGAGCAAAACCCCGATGACTGGGTGAAAGCAACTTGTGAAAACATTTCAAACGTTCTTGCAAAAAGCAAAATAAATCCTTCAGACATTGCATGCATATCCCTTGATGCGGCAACGCATACTGCAGTAATATTGGATGATGATTTCAATGTTATCCGTCCTGCAATTTACTGGACAGACACAAGAAGCACCGCTGAGGTCGCATATCTGAAAGAGAATTTCGGGGAAATAATTGAGTGCGAGGTTCTCCACAAGCCCGACACCATATGGTCGCTTCCTGAGCTTTTGTGGATAAAGAACAACGAGCCGGAAAATTGGGCAAGGGTGCGGAAAATCCTCTTCGCAAAGGACTATGTCCGCCACCAACTTACAGGCGATTACGTAACCGACTATATCGAAGCTGAAGGCTCTATGATGTTTGATATAAACACAATGCGGTGGAGCGAAACGCTCTGCGGCGTGCTCGGCATCTCTACCGATATGATGCCGGAAATTGTGAAGCCGACAGATACGGTCGGAAGAATAACAAAAGAAGCGGCAACGCTTACCGGACTTTCGGAAGGTACGCCGGTTATCTGCGGAACAACCGACACTGTTATGGAGGTTTTTGCATCAGGCGCAGTCGCAAAAGGTCAGATGACCTTGAAGCTTGCAACAGCAGGCAGAATATGTGTTATAACTGATAAACCATATCCTGATCTAAACCTCATAAACTATTCCCACATCATAGACGGACTTTTCTATCCGGGAACTGCAACAAAATCCTGCGCCGCATCATACCGCTGGTTCCGTGATACCTTCGGCGATGATTACAAAACGCTTGATGAGCTTGCAGTGTCTGTGCCTGTTGGAAGCGAGGGGCTTGTGTTCCATCCATATTTAAACGGCGAGCTTACGCCGTATGCAAACCCGAAGCTCTGTGCGGATTTTGTTGGCGTGCGAGCATCGCACACCAAAGCGCATTTTACACGCGCAGTGCTCGAAGGTGTGACGATGAGTATGCTCGACTGTATGGAAGCTCTTGAGAGCCTGAATATACCGCACAATGACAGCGCTGTTATCATCGGTGGCGGTGGAAAAAGCCCTCTGTGGAGGCAGATGGTCTCCGATGCACTGGGGGTAAGACTTGTTGAGATGAAATATGCAGATTCTTCCCTTGGCAGTGCAATGCTTGCGGGTGTAGCAAACGGAATATTCGAAAGTTTTGAGAAAGCGGTTAATACCTGCAACAAGGCGATTTCAGAAACTCTTCCGAATGAGGAAAACACGATTAAATATAAAAAGCTTTTCAAAAAGTATAAAGCAATTCAGAAGGCTTTAGAGCCGATATATAACGGAGAGTATGTATGAAAGTTCTTGTTTGCGTAAAGGTATCAAATGGAGAGATAAACCCGTTTGACGAATCCGCGCTTGAATGGGCGCTTCGGATATCCGATGATGTAACCGTGCTCTCAATGGGACC